>NZ_JBEXPK010000021.1:0-168210 GCF_040612015.1 Streptomyces sp. NPDC006476
CATGAACGCCGTCCTATCAGGCAGAGGCAGGGAAATCTGCCAGACGCCGACCCTTCAGCCCCACACACCGGAACTAAGCAGCGACACGCTACTAGGAGGCCGACGACGGCTTGTAGTCCTTGCCGAGGACCACCGAGACGTCGGCGTTCGCGCCGGTCTGGCCCTTGCTCACGGAGCTGGTGGGCAGCCCCAGGGTCTTGGCGACCTCGGTGGCGTTGTCCTTGTCGGCGGTGTCGGAGTAGACGACCTTGGACGTGGCCGAGGCGCTGGCGGAGGTGCCGCCGTCGATGAAGGTGAAGCCGCCGTTGACGAGCGTCACGCGGGTCTTCTCGGTGTTGTCCTTCACACCGCTGGCGTTTTGCACGGAGACCCGGACGGCGGAGCCCTGGTCGGGGCTCTTGGCGGTGCCGCCGAGGACGTCCTTGACCACGCTTGCGCTCGCCTGGGCGCTGAGCGTGCCGTCGTTCTGCACGGGCAGCAGGGCGGTCTTGTAGTCGCCCTCCTTGGCGAGGTCGGCGAGCTTGGCGAGGAAGGTGCCCAGATCCTTGTCGGTCAGCGACGGGTCGAGGATCTGCGCGAGGGTCTGGACGGTCGTCGTGGCGCCCGAGGGGTCGGAGGACATCTTGCGCAGCACGCCCTGCATGACCTGCCCGAACCGCTCCAGCTGGGCGTTCTCGGCCTCCCCGGAGGCGCGGTAGGTGGCGTAGGCGACGGCCATCCTGCCGCTGAGGGTCTGGTCCTTGCCGCGGTGGACGAGGGGTGCGCTGCCCTTCTTCTTGGCGCTCGGGTCGGGCACGTCCGCGTCGGTGTCGATGTCGATGTTGCCGACGAGGTCGACCAGGTTCTGCAGATAGGGGGTGTCCAGCCGCCAGGTGCCCTCGATGTTGGTGCCCAGGACTGTGTCGAGGGCGTCGCGGGTGCCGGAGGAGCCGTCGTCGTCGACGGACTTGGCGAGCGTGGTCGCGTTGCCCGTGTCGTCCGTCAGGGAGAGGGAGTTGGGCAGCAGCACGGTGGTGCCCTGCTTGGTGGTGGTGTTGTCGACGAGCAGCGCCGTGGAGGTGCCGCCCTTCGCGGTGTTGTGCAGGTGGACGACGATCACGTCGCGGTTCTGGGCGCCCGCGGCCGTCGCCGTGCCCTTCTTGGCGCCGGACTTGGACAGCCCGGGCAGCTTCCCGGCGTACCAGAGATAGCCGACGCCGCCGACCGCGACCAGGGCCAGGGCCACCACGAGGGCGACGAGGCGGCTGCGGGCGCGGCGCTTGGCCTCCTCGCGGCGCTCGGTGCGGTTCTCGGTGAAGTTCAGCCAGTCGATGACGTCCTCGGAGTCACCGTCGGGCTGCTCGACGAAGGCGAACTGCTCGGTGCGGTAGTCCCGTTCGGCGGGGGCCTCGGTGTCGTCCCGTTCGGGTTCTGCCGGGCCGGCCTGCTGCGGAATGTGGGCGGTCTGCTCGGCGACCCGCGGCTGCTGCCCGCTGCTCGCGCTCTGCCCGTAGGGGTCGTACGGGGCGGCGGGCGCGGCCGGTTGGGCCGTACCGGCGCCGTACGGGTCGTAGGACGGGGCGTACTGCTGCCGGCCGGTGCCGTAGGGGTCGTACGCCGGGGGCTGCTGCTGGCCGGTGGCGTACGGGTCGTAGCCGTAGCCCTGTTGCTGCGTGTACGGGTCGTACGGCTGCTGGGGCGCCTGCTGCGGGGCGACCTGCCGGTACACGGGCCGGCCGTACTCGTCGTAGCCCACGAGCTCGTACTGGTTGTCCTGGTCGCCGCCGTAGCCCGCGTCGTATCGGTCGTTCACCGGTGCCCCTCTCGGTTCACTCGCCGCGGTACAGCTCGCGCTTGTCGATGTAGCGCACGACGCCGTCCGGCACCATGTACCAGATGGGGTCGCCCTTGGCGACTCTCGCACGGCAGTCTGTGGAGGAGATGGCCAGCGCGGGAACCTCCACCAGCGAGACGCCGCCCTCCGGGAGGCCGTGGTCGGTCAGGGGATGGCCGGGGCGGGTGCAGCCGATGAAGTGCGCGAGGGAGAACAGCTCCTCGGAGTCGCGCCAGGTGAGGATCTGGCCGAGGGCGTCGGCGCCGGTGATGAAGAAGAGGTCGGTGTCGGGGCTGAGGGCCCGCAGGTCGCGCAGGGTGTCCACGGTGTAGGTCGGGCCGCCGCGGTCGATGTCGATGCGGCTGACCGAGAACTGCGGGTTCTCGGCGGTGGCGATGACCGTCATCAGATAGCGGTCCTCGGCCGGGGAGACCGTGCGGTGGCTCTTCTGCCAGGGCTGGCCGGTCGGGACGAACACCACCTCGTCCAGGTGGAACTGCGCGGCGACCTCACTGGCCGCCACGAGGTGCCCGTGGTGGATCGGGTCGAACGTTCCGCCCATGACACCGAGGCGGCGCTTGCCGGGGTTCGACGGTCCGATGACCGGTCCGCTCGGCCGACGGGTCTCGGTGCCGCTCGACGTGTCCTTCGCCGGACCGGTAGGCATGTCCTGCTCTCCCATGCGTGCAGACCCTACCGGCCCGACCTGAGCGCCTGGTTCGGCGGCTGTCCGGGATGCCCCGCTTCGGGGGGACGACAGGTTCAGCGGTCGCGGTTGAAGCGGGTGGTGATCCACAGCAGGAGCAGCAGGACGACGAGGGCGCCGCCGCCGGTGATCGCCGGGTTGAGGCTGTCGTGGTTGCCGCCCTCTTCGGCGAGGGTGGCCAGGTGCGCGGCGGTGGTGTGGAGGCTCATCTTCGGCGGGACCTATCCGGTAGGCGGGGATAAAGATGTCGGCCCATCGTAAGCGGGGGCCGTGGCGGCGATCACGCCGACTCCTGCGTCGGGGAACTCCGGACGGTCCTCAGTCGTCTTTCCGCTTGTAGCCCCGCAGCAGGAACCACCCGGTGAACGCGCAGCCCAGGATCATCACCACCAGTACGACCCGGAGCAGATACCCCGATCCCTGGTGCTGGGGGGCGCTGGCGGCCGCGGCGAGCCAGGCGGCTGCTGGGATGTGCTCCATGGTGCGGGACTCTCCTTCGGTGTGGTGCCCGTCCACGGTAACTCCGCCTAGGCTGGGCCTTGCTTCGGGGGCGCAAAGGGCCGCACAAGGGTCCGCAAAGGGCCACTACACGCATGTGGGGGAAGACATGTCCGACGACGGCCACGAGCACAACGGACACGAGCACGTACCGAGCAGGCAGCGCCGGCGCTTCCCGGGGATCTCCTCCCGTGCGTACGAGCACCCGGCGGACCGCAGCGCGCTGGTGGCGCTGCGCAAGCTGAGCGGCTTCGACACGGTCTTCAAGGCGCTCAGCGGGCTGCTGCCCGAGCGCAGCCTGAGGCTGCTGTTCCTGTCCGACTCGGTGCGTGTGTCCGACCAGCAGTTCGCCCACCTCAACGACATGCTGCGGGACGCCTGTTACATCCTGGACCTGGAGAAGGTCCCGCCGATGTACGTCAACCAGGACCCGCAGCCGAACGCGATGTGCATCGGCCTGGACGAGCCGATCATCGTCGTCACCACCGGGCTCGTCGAGCTGCTCGACGAGGAGGAGATGCGGGCGGTCATCGGCCACGAGGTGGGCCACGCGCTGTCCGGGCACGCGGTGTACCGCACGATCCTGCTGTTCCTGACGAACCTGGCGATCCGGGTCGCCTGGATCCCGCTGGGCACGCTGGCGATCATGGCGATCGTGACGGCGCTGCGGGAGTGGTTCCGCAAGTCGGAGCTGTCCGCCGACCGGGCGGGGCTGCTGGTGGGGCAGGACCTGAAGGCCTCGATGCGCGGTCTGATGAAGATCGCGGGCGGCAACCACCTGCACGAGATGAACGTGGACGCGTTCCTGAAGCAGGCCGACGAGTACGAGGCGGGCGGCGATCTGCGCGACTCGGTGCTGAAGATCCTGAACCTGCTGCCGCGCTCCCACCCGTTCACCACCATCCGGGCGGCCGAGCTGAAGAAGTGGTCCGAGACCCGGGACTACCAGCGGATCATGGACGGCCACTACCCGCGCCGCGACGAGGACAAGGACACCTCGGTCTCCGACTCCTTCCGTGAGTCGGCGGCGAGCTACGCCAGCAATGTGAAGAGCTCCAAGGACCCGCTGATGAAGCTGGTCAGCGACATCGCCGGCGGGGCGGGGGGCCTGGGCGGCCGCGTACGGCGCGGCTTCGACGGATTCACGAGCCCGGCAGCGGGCGAGGACCGACCGCAGGACGAGCCGCCGACGGACACTCCGCCGCGCACCGAGGACTGACCGGACCGGAGGGGGCCGACGGGGTGGAGACTCCCCGTCGGCCCGTTCACATCCCCCTCAGACCTTGGGCAGCGCGCTCGTCGCGAGCGTGCCGCAGAGCGCCGTCGTGCCGCCCGTCGCGTACGGGTCGGTGCCGGCCGGGCCGCCCGACTTCGCGGTCTGGCCGGCCAGCAGCGGGTGGAGGTGGTTGGTGGAGTCCTCGGCGCAGGACAGCGGCCCGGCCTGGACGTAGGAGACGGTCAGCTGGGCCTGGCGCAGCCGCAGGTCGTCGCGGTCGAAGCGGAAGTGCAGCTCGCGCCGGACGGTGAACAGGGACGCCGGGGCCTTCGCGGCGGAGCCGGTCGGCTTCAGCGCGTAGACGAAGGTGTGGTCGGCGGTCACCTCGAGGGTGGCGGAGTCGGTCTCGGCGGCCTGCAGGCTGCCCTCCACGCGGATCCTGGGGTCGGCGAGCTCGGCGCGGGTCTGGTCGAAGCGGACCAGCCAGCCGGTCGGCTGATGGCGCCCGTCGGCGGTCGGGCGGGCGAAGCTCTGGTCGAACTGGTCGAGCTGGTCGCCGTCGAGCATGACGCGCACGGAGCGGACGTCCTGGCCGCCGATCACCTCGGGGTAGAGCGAGGAGCGGACGATGTAGTCCTTCGCGGTGGTCAGGGCGGCGACCACCTGGCTGTCGGAGAAGTGCGCGGTGCGGCGCGTGGGCGGCAGCGGTATGCCCTCGGCGCCGACCCGGAACTGCGCGGCGGGGCTGTGCGCGAACAGGTACTCGGGATCGGCCGCCCCGGGCACCTTGCCCTGCGGGGAGAGCGGTATGACCGTCATCCGCAGGGGCTCGACGGGCCGACGGTCGGCGGGCGTCTGGTAGGGGTGCCGTACCCCCATGTAGATCGCCGTCCCGAAGGCGACGGCGATCAGCAGAACCAGGATCAGGGCCTGCCGGGACAGGCCCCGGTGGAGCGGCGGGCGGCGCCGTACGGCGGGCGCGTGGTCAGCCATGCGCTCCTGCGCGGAGAACTCCTGAAGGCGGGCAGCGCGGACGAACGACTCGTCGAAGACGACGGATCGGTATTCGTCCTCTCCACCTCCGGGGGCGCCCTCGGGTGTCCCCTCAGGTGGGTCTCCAGGCCCGCCCATACTTTCAGGGTAGGTCTTGGGAAGCCCCGGTAAACGCCCTGGTGCGCGACAACTTCTGACAGGTTCTCACCAGAACCGGCGTAGCCCACGAAGCGGCCGCTCAGGGAGTGCGCGGGATCACCGAGACCGCGGGCGGGGAGGTGTCGGCGGAAGCGGAGGGCGGGGCGGCGCTGCCCTGTTCCACGCCCGTCGAGGCGGGCGGCGGCACCTGGTCCCGGTTGCTGGAGGAGGCGCCCCGGTAGACCGCGGTGAAGGCCAGCGCGACCATGCCGACGCCCATCACGATGGCCAGCATCCAGGCGACCGGACGGTGCCAGTTGACCTTCTTGCCGTACGTCCCCGGGGCGCCGTAGCGGCCCTCGAGGACGTCGGTGTCGTCCAGGTCGTCGAAGTCGGGGTCATGGCCGAAACCGGAGGGGTCGTACCCGTCCTCGTAGCGCTCCCCGCGGGCGTGGGCACGGCGGGCCTCCGCCTCGGAGGCCTCGGCTCTGGCCTGGGCGGCGGCCAGGAGGCGTTCGACGGCGGTCGGCTCGTGGACCACGGCCGCCCGTACGAAGGCCTCGTCGAAGACCACGGAGGCGAACTCTTCGTCCGACACTCCGCGGTCGTGGTCGTCGTCGGGCTCCCAGCCGTCAGGGAACGGCGTGCCCCCCACGTCCTCCGGCACGGATCCAGAGTAGACCTGGGGGGTCAATTTGGGCAGACGGTAGGGAAATTCATCCGCTGGGTGAGACGGCTCTCATGCGGCGCGGTCGCGTGCCGGGCGCATATGCCCCGCCGGTGGGTACCCGCTCCCTCAGCGGCGGATGTGCCCGTCGCCGGTGACGATGTACTTGGTGCTGGTCAGCTCCGGCAGGCCCATGGGGCCGCGGGCATGCAGCTTCTGCGTGGAGATGCCGATCTCCGCGCCGAAGCCGAACTGGCCGCCGTCGGTGAAGCGGGTCGAGGCGTTCACGGCGACGGTGGTGGAGTCGACCAGCTGGGTGAAGCGGCGGGCGGCCTGCTGCGAGGTCGTCACGATCGCCTCGGTGTGACCGGACGACCACAGCCGGATGTGCTCGACGGCCTTGTCGAGGGAGTCCACCACGGCGGCCGCGATGTCATAGGACAGGTACTCGGTGTCCCAGTCGTCCGGCGTGGCCTCGACGACGGTGGCCTTCGTGTCCTTCGCGTACGCCTGCACCCGCGGGTCGGCGTGCACGGTCACCCCGGCCTCCGCGAGGGCGTCGAGGGCGAGCGGCAGGAACTCGGGGGCGATGTCCTGGTGGACCAGCAGGGTCTCGGCCGCGTTGCAGACGCTGGGCCGCTGGGCCTTGGAGTTGATCAGGATGTCGACCGCCATGTCGAGGTCCGCCGCCGCGTCGACGTAGACGTGGCAGTTGCCGGTGCCGGTCTCGATGACGGGGACGGTGGACTCGTTGACCACGGTCTGGATCAGCGAGGCGCCGCCGCGCGGGATGAGGACGTCGACCAGGCCCCGGGCGCGCATCAGCTCGCGGACGCTCTCGCGGCTCTCGCCGGGCACGAGCTGGATGGCGTCGGCGGGCAGCCCCGCCCCGCCCACGGCGTCCCGCAGGACCCGCACCAGGGCGGTGTTCGACTCGTACGCGGAGGCCGAGCCGCGCAGCAGGACCGCGTTGCCGGACTTCAGGCACAGGGCGGCGGCGTCCACGGTGACGTTGGGGCGGGCCTCGTAGATGATGCCGACGACACCGAGGGGCACGCGCACCTGGCGCAGGTCGATGCCGTTGGGCAGGGTCGAGCCGCGGACGACCTCGCCGACCGGGTCGGGCAGCGCGATGACGTCACGCACGTCGGAGGCGATGGCGCGCACCCGCTCCGGGGTGAGCGTGAGGCGGTCGATGATGGCCTCGCTGGTGCCGGCCTCGCGCGCCTTGGCGATGTCCTTGGCGTTGGCCTCGACGATCTCGCTCGTACGGACCTCCAGGGCGTCCGCCACGGCGCCCAGCGCGTCGTCCTTGACCGCGCGCGGCAGCGGGGCGAGGTCGGCGGCGGCGGCCTTGGCGCGGTAGGCGGCCTGGGTGACCGGGGACATGGAGTCGTACGGCGAAAGCGTGGTCATGAGGAAAGGTTAGTGCGCCGGACGGGGCCGTCCACCTTCTATCCCAAACCCCGAGACGGTCTCAAAAGGGGTGAACTCCGACAGGGGAGGCCGGCGGCGGGCCGTAGCCCTCCGCGAGGCGCTGGTGGTAGGTCTCGCGGTCGATGACCTCCAGGCCGACGATCTCCCAGGGCGGCAGCTGGGCGGTGCGGCGGTGCTCGCCCCACAGCCGCAGGGCGACCGCGGCCGCGTCGTGCAGGTCGCGGGCCTCCTCCCAGTACCGGATCTCCGCGTGGTCGCCCGCATACCTGCTGGTCAGAAGGAAGGGGTGGTCGTGGGCGAGCTGCTCCAGGCCGCGCCGGACCTCCGCCAGGGGGACCTCGGCGCCGGAGACGCTGAGCGTGACATGCCACAGGCGCGGCAGATCGGCCGGTTCCTCGTACCGGTCGCCGGCCGCCACGCTGGTCAGGGCCCGCTCCTCGCCGGCCGCGCGGGAGGAGGCGCCCCCGGTACCGCCGGTGCCACCGCGGGACGTCGTCCCAGGGCGCACTCGTCTCACGACGGCCTCCTTTTTCCCAGGGTCGAGCAGTGCTCGCGCGGAAGGTGTCCCTGAGACAAAGTTGAGCAGGCCCGGAGCCGCCACGTGACGCTTTTGCGGAACGTCCACCACCGGGGGAGGACGTTTCGGGCTAATTACGGGTGCAGGAGCACCAGATCGTCCCTGTGTACGACCTCGCGCTCGTACGCGGCGCCCAGTTCGCGGGCGAGCTCACGGGTGGAGCGGCCGAGCAGCTGGGGGATCTCCTTGGCGTCGAAGTTGACGAGCCCGCGGGCCACCGCGCGTCCCTGCGCGTCCCGCAGCTCCACCGGGTCCCCGGCGACGAACTCCCCCTCGACGGCGGCGATTCCGGCCGGCAGCAGCGACGTGCGGCGCTCGACGACCGCCCGTACGGCGCCGTCGTCCAGGGTGAGCGAGCCCTGCGGGGTGGAGGCGTGCTGGAGCCACAGCAGACGGTCCGCGGAGCGCTTGCCGGTGATGTGGAAGTAGGTCCCGGTGTCCCCGCCGGACAGCGCCTCGCCGGCGTGCACGGCACTGGTGAGGACCACGGGGATGCCGGCCGCGGCGGCGATCCCGGCCGCCTCGATCTTGGTGACCATGCCGCCGGTGCCGACGCCGGCCTTGCCCGCGCTGCCGATCTCCACTCCGGCGAGGTCCTCCGCACCCCGCACCTCCGCTATCCGCGAGGTGCCGGGTCTGCCCGGGTCGCCGTCGTAGACGCCGTCGACGTCGGAGAGCAGGACCAGCAGGTCGGCGTGGACGAGGTGCGCCACCAGGGCCGCGAGACGGTCGTTGTCGCCGAAGCGGATCTCGTCGGTGGCGACGGTGTCGTTCTCGTTGACGACCGGGAACGCGCCCATCGCGAGGAGCTTGTCGAGGGTGCGGGAGGCGTTGCGGTGGTGGGCGCGGCGGCTCATGTCGTCGCTGGTCAGCAGGACCTGGCCGACGCGGACGCCGTAGCGGGCGAAGGAGGCGGTGTAGCGCGCCACCAGCAGGCCCTGGCCGACGCTGGCGGCGGCCTGCTGGCGGGCCAGGTCGCGGGGGCGGCGCCGCAGGCCGAGGGGGGCGAGGCCGGCGGCGATGGCGCCGGAGGAGACCAGCACGATCTCCTTCTCTCCCCCGCTGCGGCTCTTGGCCAGGACGTCGACGAGCGCGTCGACCCGGTCGGCGTCCAGGCCGCCGGAGGCGGTGGTCAGCGACGAGGAGCCCACCTTGACGACGATCCTGCGGGCCTGAGCCACGCCCTGCCTTACCCCTGCCACCTGCTTGTCCGTCCCCTCGCGCACTCGGGTCTCCCCGCCACGCAATCTACGCGAAGGGGGCCGCACGCCGCGCGTCGGTCCAGTCCCCGGACAGACGCCACGCGGTGCGGACGACCGGCGTCAGGCCGCCGCCGCTGTGCCGCCCGGCGTCGGGGTTCGGGGGGTTTCGGTCGGGGTGGGCCGGGGGCTCATCGCCCGGCGGGCCTTGCCCACCGCTCGGCGCAGGAGGGAGATCGCGGTGTGTTCCCGGTAGCCGGGTACGGCTCGGGCCTCGCGGGGGGCGGCACGGTAGAGGGAGTCGGGGATGCCGAGCGAGGCCTCACGGAAGTAGGGGTAGGCGAAGTAGACGTGGTGGCCCCTGCGTTCGAGGACCGCCTCCGGCTGCTTCTTCGCCCTCAGGAACTCCAGGAAACCGGCGAGGAGTTCGGGCTGCTGCTCGGCGACGAGGTGCAGCCGTATTCGCTCCTCGACCTTGAGGCGCCCGGCGACCGTGCTGGTCCAGAACTGCTTCATCAGCGGTTCTGCCAGCTCGAACTTGTGCCGACGGACCTGCTCGCTGTCCTTGAGGAACTTCGGCCCGAACTGCGGCAGCAGCGTGATCAGGAAGGGCCGCACCATGAGCGCGTCACGCCGCTCCCCCGCGGGCACGAACTCGGCGATCAGGTTCATCAGGGCGCGCGCGGAGTCGAAGCGCAGGGTGTAACTCCCGGTCTTCGTCACGTGTTTGCCGTCGTCACGGCCCACCAGGTAGTAGCAGGTGTGGTCGCCGACCACGGAGACGCCGTCGGCCCGCAGATAGGCCTCCATGGTGAACAGCGCGTCCTCGCCGGTCCACAGCGACTCGTCGAAGCGCATTCCGTGCCGTTCGAGAAGCGCGCGGCGGAAGAGTTTCTGCGCGCTCAGGGTGAACTTGATGCTGGAGGAGTAGACGTCGGTGCGCTCCAGCGTCTCCCAGGCGATCCGCGGCGCCGAGCGGTTGATGCCCTCGATCCTGCCCAGGACCACGTCCGTGCCGTTGCGGTCGGCCGCCGCGACCATCCGCTCGAGCGCCTCAGGACCGAGCCGGTCGTCGGCGTCCAGGAAGAACACGTACCGCCCGGCGGCCTTGCCGAGACCGACGTTGCGCGGGCCGCTGGGGCCGCCGGAGTTGTGCTGACGGATCACGGTGACCGGCATGGCCGCGCGCTCGGCGAACCGCTCCAGGTAGTCCCCCGTCCCGTCCGTCGAGCCGTCGTCGACCGCGATGACCTCGATCCGCTCAGCCCCGATGGTCTGGGCCTCGACGGACGCGAGGCACTCGACCAGGTAGGGCATCGCCTCGTAGGCCCCGATGACGACGCTCACATCAGGCTGCGCCACGGTCACGTTTCCCCCTTGTCACAGGAAGTTCCCCCTCAGTCGGCTCGTTCGTCATCTTCTAGACGGACGACCGCTCGGGGCGGTTGCCTGGACATACGTAAGAAGGGCCCGGTTTTCGAGGATCACTCCTCGAAAACCGGGCCCTTCTCACCTGTTTCACACGGTCGGCGGCTGCGGGGCCGGCTGTGGGGCGGACAGCGCGTCCGAGAGTTCGTCGGCGCCGGGGGTTCCGGCCGCGGAGGCACGGGACTCCTGGCCGAGGTTGCGGGTGTCGGCCTTGAGGGCCAGCTCCTTCACCGCGGTGTTGAACTGCTCGATGGAGGTGGGCTCGTCAGGACCGAGTAGGTACTGCTTGAGTTCCTTGCGGTCCTCGGCCAGCGGGTCCGCCTTCGGATCGCGTACGGCGCCCAGCAGCTCGCCCATCTGGGCGGCCTTGTTGTTGAGGATCACCGCGGCGCGCACGGCGGTGTTCTGCCGCTTGAACTCCTCCACGCCCAGCTCGGCGGAGTCGGTGACCGCGTACGGCTTGCCGCTCGCGATGAAGTCGGAGACGACGGAGGAGATGTCGGAGACCATCGCGTCGGAGACGTTGAAGCAGTCGAACAGGCGCGGCTCGGCGCCCTCGATGACGCGGTGCTCCCACGCCGGGAACGAGCGCCAGTAGGCCTCGTTCCACTCGCCGCGCAGCCGGGCGACCTCCTCGTACTGGGCGACGTCGACGACGCCGTCCCGGGTGGCCTCGGCCTCGTCGGCCTTGTCGCCGCCGGCGCCGACCAGTTCGGCGATCCGGGCCTCGATGCGAGCGAGGTCGGCCTTCGCCTTCTCCTGCCCGGCCGTGTCGGCGGTGAAGCGGGAGTCGGCGGCGCGCTCGGCGGCGGCCTTCTCCACCAGGGCGACGATGCGCCGGTGGGCGGCGGCGGCCTTCGGTAGGACCGTGCCCGTGAAGGGGTGCGGCTTGTACAGGACACGCACCGGCGGGTCGGCCTTGACCAGCTTCTTCACGATGTTCTCGCCGGCGAGCATGATCGAGGTGTTGCCCGGGTCGCCGTCCCAGCCTTCCCAGGTGGGGGCGTAGAGCACGGTCGGGATGCGACCCTCCGGCACGCCCTCCCAGCCCCGGATCGGCGCGAGCTGCGGGCGGCCGACCTCGACGATGTCCTCGTCGCGGACGCCGACGTCGGCGATGGCGTAGCGGTCGCGGCCCGCGCGGCCGGCGGTCCACACCTCGTCGTAGGCCTTGCTGAACGGGTTGACGCTGGCCAGCTTGTCGCTGTCGCCGTGACCGATGAAGACGTGCTTCATGGTGGGCACGCGCAGCAGGTGGATGTTCTTGCCGACGTTCGCGGCGTACAGCGCGACCCGCACCGTGGACAGGTCCATGTTCATCAGGTGCACCCCTCCGGGCACGCAGATGACGGGGACCGTGGTGGGCGCGAGGTTCTGCAGGATGACCCGCTCGCGCAGGATGATCAACGGCCGGGAGTCCAGCTGCTCCATGGTCTCCAGCCACATGTTGACCTGGTAGGCGGAGTCCTTGGAGCCGGAGAAGTACAGCACCGTCTCCGGCTTGTACTCGCGCAGCCAGTCGTCGACGGCCACCAGGACCTTGTCGGCGTTCGGCGGGATCTTGCCGCCGCGGACGAACGGCAGGAGCGCCAGGACGTACAGGCTGCCCAGGCCGAGGGTGAGGCCGATGCCGATGAAGCCGGCCACGGAGGAGCCCGCCTCGGCGGAGATCAGTATGCCGACGACGGCCGCGAGGTCGAGGTGGAGCATCTTCTCGGCCGACCGGTCGAGCAGGCCCAGCGGCGGCGCGTCCGGGATGTTGATCCGCGACTTCAGGTCGACGTTGCGGGTGGCGACCGGCATCCGGCGGCGGTTGCGGATCAGCGTGACCACGGCGCCGTGCGGTGCCTGGAGGCCGTAGAACGCGATGAAGCAGCCGATCGCGCCGTAGTAGATCAGGTTGTTCGCGAGGTCCAGCCGGGCCAGCAGCAGGATCAGCAGCAGCTCCCGGATCAGGAAGCGGATCGAGAGACCGGCTCTCACCTTGCTCAGCCGGTTGACCAGATAGCTGCCCTTGCGGTGCAGGTAGTGGTCGGCCAGGTACGTCACGGCGGCCGCTGCCGCGAAGGCGTAGACGCTCGGGATGAGCGCGGCCACCATGATCGCCGGGAAGCCCAGCATCAGGAGGACCGCCGCGGCCAGCTCCGACGCGCTGCCCACCCGGGCGACGCGAATAGCGGTGGATATCACGTAAAACCTGCTCTGGGAGGGGAAGTGCCGGTTTTGTTCTTTACGGATTCAGGCCCCTGCGAACGCCCGGTCAATGCACTGCATTAACGCCGGAAAGCAGAGGCCTGAATAACGGAAGGCTAATTGTGGTCGATTATTACACGCCGTCCTGACGGTCCAACACCGAGGCCAGCGCCTGCTCGAAGCCGGTGGCCTCGGCGGCACCCGCCGTCGGGTCCTGCTGGCGTACGTCGATGACATGGCCGGTGAGCTCGGAAAGGAGCACGTCCAGCGAGGTGCGCGCCACCGCCTCGGAGGACAGCAGCGAGCCCGCGGGCTCCTGGCCGAAGGCCTTGGTGCGCATCGGCGTGGCGGTGCGCTCCGGGTTGATGCAGTTGACGCGGACGCCGTCGCCGGCCCACTCGTCGGACAGGGCCTGGGTGAGGTTCACCATCGCGGCCTTGGTCGAGGAGTACAGGCTGTACTCGGCGCGGCCGCGGGTGTAGCTGCTGGAGGTGTACAGCAGCAGCTGGCCCTTGGTCTCGGCGAGGTACTTGTAGCTCGAACGTGCGATCTGAACCGGGGCCAGGTAGTTGACCTTCAGCGCTTCCTCGATGGTCGCGTTGTCGGTCTCGGCGAGCTTGCCGATGCGCAGCACACCGGCGGTGTTGACGACGTAGTCGATCCGGCCGGTCTCCGCGTACGCCTTGGACAGCGCGTCGTCGACCTCCTCCGGGTTCTCGACGTGGGTGCCGGTGGTGGAGCGGCCCAGCGGGTACACCGTGGCGCCGTAGGACGCGGCGAGTTCGGAGATGTCCTTGCCGATGCCGTAGGAGCCGCCGAAGACGACGACGGTCTTGCCGGTGAGCAGCTGGCGGTACGCCTCGTCGCCGTTCTGCTCGGGGGCCGCCGTGGAGGCGAGCTGGAAGAGCTTGTCGGCGATGAAGACGTCGACCGGCTGGGTGACCTTCATGTTGTACTCGTCGCCCGCGACGACGTGGATCGGCACGTCCGGCAGGTACTTGAGCACGACCGAGCAGTCGTCCGTGGCCTGGAAGTTGGGGTCGCCGGCGGCGACCTCGTAGGCGCGGCGGATGGTGGACAGCTTGAAGGCCTGCGGGGTCTGGCCGCGGCGCAGCCGGGAGCGGTCCGGGATCTCCGTGATGAACTCGCCGTCCTGGCCGTGCGTGCGGGTCACGATGATGGTGTCCGCGGACGGAATGGCCACGTCGACGGCCTCGTAACGCTCCAGCGCCACCACGCAGTCGTCGATGACGCGCTGCGACAGCAGGGGGCGTACGGCGTCGTGGAAGAGGACGTTGAGGTCCTCGCCCTGCGCCAGACCCTCGCCGAGGGCCTCGATGGCGCGCTCGGTGGTCTCGTTCCGCGTGGAACCGCCCTCGATGATCTTCTTGACCTTGGTGAACCCGGCCTTGGCGACGATCTTCTCGACGTCGGGCACGTAGCCCGGCGCCATCAGCACGATGATGTCGTCGATCGAGTCCGCCTTCTCGAAGGTGGTCAGGGTGTGCTCGATGACTGCCTTGCCGGCGATCTTCAGCAGCTGCTTGGGGATCGAAAGACCCACCCGCTGGCCGGTACCACCGGCCAGGATCACTGCGGTGGTACGGGGCTTGGCTATGTGCTGGGACACAGAGGACCTACCTTGGGGCGACAGGGAACGGGGAAATGGTCCCACTTGCGGTTACCGCTGTGCAAGGTGAGCGCCCTTCACTGCATATGTACGCGCTACCTGGCATTCACCTTGCAGTGCTGGTGACCGCCGGAACCCCGCCGAGAGCGCCCGCGGAATTGCTGTGAGTAACGGCACAGGACCCGTACGTCCATACAGGTGATCCGGGCCGCCACCTCGGCGCCGGTCCTCGGCGGGGGCCCGACCGAGCGGGGTGGGGCTGCACGAATTCTTCATATGCGTCACCGCGCCGTTTCGTACGAGTCTGGAATACAGCTCGTCCGGGAGACCATTGCCGCGGAATTCCTTGTCAAGATTCCGCAGCATTTCGGTCTCGGCAAGGGTGAGGGACCGATCGGCGGTGCAGGGGACCGGCCGGAGCGGATTCCCGGGCCCGGGTCGCGGTCGTCCACCACGACGACGGTGACCCGCTCGGTCCCGGCCGCCCGGGCCCACCGCTCCACCAGCCGGTCGGGGCGCCCCTCATCGCGGGCCGGGCGCCCCGGTCACGCAGGCTCCGCTCAGAACGGCTCGAAGTCGTCGAACTCTCGCTCCGCCTCGCGGTCCCGGCGGCGCTGTGCCGCGGGCCTCGGGGCCTCGAAGCGGTGGTCCTCGCCGCGCCGGCCCAGCATCTCCGCCCCGGCCGTCATCGACGGCTCCCAGTCGAAGACGACCGCGTTGTCCTCGGGGCCGATGGCGACGCCGTCGCCCGCGCGGGCCCCGGCCTTCATCAACTCCTCCTCGACACCGAGCCGGTTGAGCCGGTCCGCGAGGTAGCCCACGGCCTCATCGTTGTTGAAGTCGGTCTGCCGCACCCAGCGTTCGGGCTTCTCGCCGCGCACCCGGAACAGTCCCTCGTCCTCGCGGGTGACGGTGAAGCCGGTGTCGTCGACGGCCTTCGGACGGATGACGATGCGCGTCGCCTCCTCCTTGGGCTTCGCGGCCCGGGCCTTCGCCACCAGGTCCGCGAGCGCGAACGACAGCTCCCGCAGGCCGAGATGGGCGACCGCGGACACCTCGAAGACCCGGTATCCACGGGCCTCCAGATCCGGCCGCACCATCTCCGCGAGGTCCTTGCCGTCCGGTACGTCGATCTTGTTGAGGACGACGATCCGCGGCCGCCGGTCGAGCCCGCCGTACTGCTTCAGCTCCTCCTCGATGACGTCGAGGTCGGAGACGGGGTCACGGTCGGACTCCAGCGTCGCGGTGTCCAGGACGTGCACGAGCACGCTGCACCGCTCGACGTGCCGCAGGAACTCGAGGCCCAGGCCCTTGCCCTGGCTGGCTCCGGGGATCAGTCCCGGCACGTCCGCGATGGTGTACACGGTCGAACCGGCCGTGACCACACCGAGGTTGGGGACCAGCGTGGTGAAGGGGTAGTCCGCGATCTTCGGCTTGGCCGCGCTGAGCACCGAGATCAGCGAGGACTTGCCCGCGCTCGGGTAGCCGACCAGCGCCACGTCCGCGACCGTCTTCAGCTCCAGGACGACGTCCTGCAGGTCCCCCGGCTCGCCGAGCAGCGCGAACCCCGGCGCCTTGCGCCTGGCCGACGCCAGCGCCGCGTTGCCGAGCCCGCCGCGACCGCCCTGGGCGGCGACGTACGAGGTGCCGTGGCCGACCAGGTCGGCGAGGACGTTGCCCGCCTTGTCGAGGACGACGGTGCCGTCCGGGACGGGCAGCACCAGGTCCTGGCCGTCCTTGCCGGAGCGGTTGCCGCCCTCGCCGGGCTTGCCGTTGGTGGCCTTGCGGTGCGGGGAGTGGTGGTAGTCGAGCAGCGTGGTGACGGACTGGTCGACGGTGAGGATCACATCGCCGCCACGTCCGCCGTTGCCGCCGTCGGGTCCGCCGAGCGGCTTGAACTTCTCACGGTGGACGGAGGCACAGCCGTGGCCTCCGTTACCCGCGGCGACGTGCAGCTCGACGCGGTCCACGAAGGTGGTCATGGGGGGTGCCTCCAGAAGAACGGGGATGTCTCTTACGTAACACGCGAAAGGCGGACCCGCCTTCCCGCACGGGAAGTGAGGTCCGCCTCGCGAAGCGTTCGGTCTGTGTCTAAGCCTGGGCGTCCAAGCCTGGGCTCAGGCGACCGGAACGATGTTCACGACCTTGCGGCCACGGTGGGTACCGAACTCCACCGCACCGGCCTGCAGCGCGAACAGCGTGTCGTCGCCGCCACGGCCGACGCCGGCGCCGGGGTGGAAGTGGGTGCCGCGCTGGCGGACCAGGATCTCACCCGCGTTGACGACCTGACCGCCGAAGCGCTTCACGCCGAGCCGCTGGGCGTTCGAGTCGCGACCGTTCCGGGTGGACGATGCGCCCTTCTTGTGTGCCATCTCTCCTCAGTCCCTTACTTCGCAGCCGCGGGGATCTCAGTGACCTTGATCGCCGTGTACTGCTGGCGGTGGCCCTGGCGACGGCGGTAACCCGTCTTGTTCTTGTAGCGCAGAATGTCGATCTTCTGGCCCTTGTGGTGGTCCACGACCTCGGCCTGGACCTTGATGCCGGCCAGCACCCACGGGTCGCTGGTCACGGCGTCGCCGTCGACAACGAGCAGGGTCGAGAGCTCGACCGTGTCGCCAACCTTGGCAGTGGAAATCTTGTCAACCTCAACGATGTCGCCGACAGCAACCTTGTGCTGGCGGCCACCGCTGCGCACGATGGCGTACACGCGGATCTCACTCTCTCGCTCGGGAACGGCACCCCCGCAGTCCAGCCGTCCGGCGCGCGGGCAGCCTCTCCGCGGCACTCTGTGCTACAGAGGAAGAGGTTTACGGGGATGTGGCGTGGCCTTGTCCACAGACACGCCGACGGTCAAGAGTACGGGGACGCGCCTGAGACGGTCAAACCAGGTCCGGACGGGGCGGAAGGACGGCGGTCCGGGGCGCCGGCAGCCGCCGCGTCTACCCGGATCGGCTGCCGTTACGCTGTGACCCCAGACATACACCCACAGGCCACTGGCCGTACACATCGTGGCCACACTACGCAGGGCTTCCGGACAGGAGACAGGTACAGCAGATGTCGATCAAGGTGAGCGTCATCATCCCGGTGTACAACCCGGGAAAGTACATCCAGCCCTGCATTGACTCACTGGTGCGGCAGACCCTGCCCGCCGACGAGTTCGAAGTCCTGTTCGTGAACGACGGCTCGACCGACGACACCCCGGAGAAGCTCGAGGCCCTGGCGAAGGAGCACCCCCACTTCCGGGTCATAAGCATCCCGAACTCCGGCTGGCCCGGTAAGCCCAGGAACATCGGTGTGGGCGAGGCGAAGGGCGAGTACGTCCAGTTCCTCGACCAGGACGACTACCTCGCCTCCGACGCCCTGCGCCGGCTCTACGAGATGGGCCACCGCAACGGCTCGGACATCGTCATCGGCAAGGTGGCCAGCAACTTCCGCGGCGTCCCGCACGGTGTCTTCCGCGTGGACCGCGAGAAGTGCACCATTCACAACGCCCCGCTGTACGACAGCCTCACCCCGCACAAGATGTTCCGCACGGAGTTCCTGCGCGAGAACAAGATCGCCTACCCCGAGGGCAAGCGGCGCCTCGAGGACCAGCTGTACATGATGGAGGCCTACTTCCCCGCGAAGGTCGTCTCCATCCTCGGCAGCTACACCTGCTACTACTACTCGAAGCGCGACGACGGCAACAACGCCGGCTCGGCCCGCATCGTCCCCTCCGGCTACTACGGCAACCTCCGCGAGGTCCTCGACGTCGTCGTCGCCAACACCGAGCCCGGCGACTTCCGCGACCTGCTGCTGCGGCGCTTCTACCGGGTGGAGATGCTCGGCCGGCTGAGCGAGCCCAGCGTCCTGAAGTACGACGAGGCCTACCTCGACGAGATGGTCGACGCCGTGAAGCCGCTGGCCGAGACCTACATGACCGACGGTGTGCACAACGGGCTCGGGGCGCTCGCCCGCGTCCGCTCCACCCTGCTGCGCCGCGACGACCGGCAGGGCCTGGTGCGCTTCGCCCGGCTGATGAGCTCCATCAAGGGCGCGGCCCGCCTGGAGGACGTCGCCTGGCAGAACGACGGCAAGTTCGCCGTCACCGTCAGCGCCCGCCTGGTCGTCGGCGACGACGCCGAGCCGCTGCGGCTGCTGCGCCGCGACGACCGGCTCCACCTGCACCCCGACCTCACCGAGGGCTACCTCGGGGAGGGCGAACTGGTCGACGTCACCGACGAGTTGGACGGCTTCAAGGCCGAGATGTCGCTGCGCAACCGGGAGACCGCGGTCGAGTGGCCGTGCGCCGCGAAGTACACGGCCGCCGTACAGGACCTGGGCGACGGTGTGTGCGAGGTCGTGCTGCGCGGCACCGGCCAGGTCAGCCCCCAGGGCGTCAAGGGCCGCGGTCCGGTATCCCGCGGCTTCTGGGACATCTGGGTGCCGGTCCGCGGCCTCGGCGTGGTCCGCAAGGCCCGCCTCGGCGCCGACCGCGCGCCCCACGTCGACCAGGACTGCCGCCCGGCGCTCCTCGGCTCCCCCTCCCGCGCGGTCATCCCGTACTTCACCGACCCGCACGGCAACCTCACCCTCGACGTGGACCGCCGCAGCAAGAGGCTGGCCACGTACCTGGAGAACCGCCCCGTGCAGCGGATGCCCGGTGAGCGGCCGGAGCTCCGGCTCGACCTGTTCACCCGCGCGGTGACCGCCCCGTACAAGACCGACCTGGTCCTGACCTCCGACAGCGGCCGCTCCTACACGCTGCCCGGCGAGGTCCGTCCGGTCGCGGAGCGCGGGCACATCGTGCTGCCCGAGCGGGCGGCGGGCGTCCCCGCCGGGGAGTGGAGGCTCTCGGCGAAGCTGGACGGGGAGAAGAACGAGGCGCTCGACCTGTGCGAGGTGACGGTCCGCGGCAACGGCAAGGTGCAGATCAGCGGCGATCTGCCCGTCGTGGACCCGCAGCTCGTGCGCACGGCGCTGGCCAGGCGGCGCAAGGAGAACGTCCGCCGCAGGCTGAGCGCCGTCGGCGGCCCCGTCGTCCGCCGGCTGCCCTCGCCTGCCCGCAAGAAGCTCCGGGGACTGGCGAAGAAGCTGGTCGGCTGACCGGCGTCACGGTCTCGACCCGGCGAACAAGCAAGAGGATGTGATCACCATGCGGGAGCTCGGCATCGCCGGCGCCTGGATACTCGAACCGAAGATCTTTCCGGACGCCCGCGGGAGCTTCCACGAGTGGTTCAAAGGGGGCGAGTTCGAGAAGGCCCTGGGCCACCCGCTGAACCTGGCCCAGGCCAACTGCTCGGTCTCCAGCCGCGGCACGCTGCGCGGCATCCACTTCGCGGACGTGCCGCCCAGTCAGGCGAAGTACGTCAAGTGCGTACGCGGCGCCGTGCTGGACGTCATCGTCGACATCCGCGTCGGCTCACCGACGTACAAGCAGTGGGAAGCGGTGCGTCTGGACGACGTGGACCACCACGCGGTCTACCTCTCCGAGGGGCTCGGGCACGCCTTCATGGCGCTGACCGACGACGCGACGGTCGTCTACCTGTGCTCCGAGGGGTACGCCCCGCAGCGCGAGCACGGCATCCACCCGCTCGACGCGGAGCTCGGCATCGAGTGGCCGTCCGGCCTGACGCCCGTCCTGTCCGACAAGGACGCCGCGGCGCCGACCCTGGCCGAGGCGGAGGCCCAGGGCCTGCTGCCGTCGTACGAGGACTGCCAGGCCTACTACGCGCAGCTGCGCGGCTGAGCCGGCCACCCCAGGGGGCCTCGCGGATCCGTCCGCGAGGCCCCCTTGCGCAGGTCAGCCGACCGGCCAGGCACCGCCGTACCCGCTCTTGATACCCGGCCCGAGATCCAGCTCGGAGGGGGTGAACGCGAGCAACAGGGAACCGCCGCGCCACACCCGGATCTGTCCCCGGTCCGCGACCACGAGTTCAGCCCTCTTGTCCCCGTGGCTGTACAGCAGCACCGCCGAACCGCCGGGCACCGCTCGCGCCCCCTGGGTGGTCAGCCCCCCGGCGCTCCCCCTGAGCACGATGAGCTCCTCTGGCCCGGTCCGGGGCCGGACCGAGAACACCACGTCGGCGTATCCGTCGCCGTCCGTGTCCCCGACCGCCGGTGCGGCGCCGAACGTGCAGGGCATGAAGGGGCCGCCGACCGGCAGGCCGGCGGTCTTCTCGGTGATGCGTGACGTCTTCAGCGTCCCGCCGTACAGGACGGACAGCCGGCTGCCCCCTTCCGGGACCATCTCGTCGCCGAGCATCTCGCAGGGAAGTCCGGCCACGACGTCGTCGTGGCCGTCGTGGTTCACGTCCGCCGTGCGCAGGGACGAACCGTAGAAGCCGTCGGGCAGCGGGGGTCCCTTGACCAGGTTTCCGTCGGCGCTCCCCTTGTACAGGACGGTGGCGCGGGCGACGGGCGCGTAGTCCGCGAGGATGGACCAGCTGACCAGCAGGTCGTCCTTGCCGTCGCCGGTGACGTCCCCCAGGGCGGCGGGCACCCCGACGGCGTAGTGCTGATCGCTCGGCGTCAGATCGAGCGAGAGAGTACGGCGCGGTGTGCCCTCGCGGCTGAAGGGCCCCAGCAGGATCCGTACCGCGTTGTCGTCGACCTCGCCCTCGCCGACGACCAGATCGGTGTGTCCGTCGCCGTTCACGTCCCCCGCGAGGGGCGCCGAGCCCGTCAGCCGGGCCGCCGCGGCGCCGGACAGCCCCTTGTCGCTCCCCCAGACGACGAAGAGGGTCCTGCGGCCCGCCTGGGTGACGAGATCGGCCCGCCCGTCGCCGTCGAGGTCGGCGGTCACCGTGGTGCCCGGGCTCCCGAAGGCGCCGCCCTCGCCCGCCTTGCCGAAGCCCAGGTCGTCCTGGGTGACGACCTGGGGCTTGTTGATCCGGGGGCCGTGGGCCGACCCGCGCAGGACGGCCGCGTACCCGGCGGCGTACTTCCCGTGCACGGTCGCGGTCGTGTCACCGACCACGAGATCGCCGTACCCGTCCCCGTCGAAGTCGGACCGGACCCCGGGATGACGTGCCTTTCCCCCGTCCGGACCGACGGAACCGCAGGCGGACAGCAGCAGGAGCAGGACAGCGACGGCGCCAAGCGCTCTTTTCATGCAACCTCGGACCGCCGACGGCGGTCCGAGGTTGCACAGGAACGGAGAGGGTCAGCCCCGCTCGGCCTTGAGCAGCGCGGGGAACGCCTCGGTGAGCGCCTCCCGCCAGTCACGGATCGGCGTGATGCCGGCCGCGGCCCACCGGTCGTGGCCCAGCACGCTGTAGGCCGGCCGGGGAGCCGGGCGTACGAAGGCCTCGCTGGTGGTCGGACGGACCCGCTCGGGGTCGGCGCCGAGCCGCTCGAAGATGGCCCGGGTGAACCCGAACCACGTCGTCTCGCCGGAGCTGGTGCCGTGGTAGACACCGGCCGGTGCGACGTCTGCCAGGGCGGCGCGGCCCAGCTCGTACAGCAGCGCGGCGAGGTCGGCGCTCCAGGTGGGCTGTCCGCGCTGGTCGTCGACGACGTCGAGGGTGTCCTTGACGCCCTCCAGTTTGATCATCGTACGGACGAAGTTGGGGCCGCCGGCGCCGTAGAGCCAGGCGGTGCGGACCACGTAGCCGCGCTCCGGCAGGCTTTTCAGCACGGCCTGCTCGCCGGCCAGCTTGGTGCGGCCGTACGCGCTGCGCGGGGCGGTGGGGGCATCCTCGGCGTACGGCTCGTCGGCGTCGCCGGCGAAGACGTAGTCCGTGGAGACGTGCAGCAGCACGGCCCCGGTGCGGGCGCAGGCCTCGGCGAGGTGGCGCGGGCCGTCGCCGTTGATCCGCAGCGCCTCGTCCTCACGGGTCTCGGCGTCGTCGACTGCGGTCCAGGCCGCGCAGTTGACGACGACGGAGGGCCGGTGCTCCTCGAGCGCCCGGACGACGGCGTCGGCGTCGGTGAGGTCCAGGGCCGCGCGGTCCAGCGCGACGGCCGTCTCCTCGGCCTCGGCCAGCCGGGCCAGGACGTCCTGGCCCAGCATTCCGCCCGCGCCCGTGACCAGCCAGGTGCGGTCGCCGCTCACAGGGCCGCCCGCTCCTTCAGCGGCTCCCACCAGGCGCGGTTGTCGCGGTACCACTGCACGGTCTCCGCGAGGCCCTGCTCGAAGCTCTTGCGGGGCTCGTAGCCGAGCTCCTCACGGATCTTGGTGCAGTCGACGGAGTAGCGGCGGTCGTGGCCCTTGCGGTCCTGGACGTACTCGACGCTGGTGTCCCAGTCCGCTCCGCACGCCTTCAGCAGCAGCTCGGTCAGCTCGCGGTTGGACAGCTCGGTGCCGCCGCCGATGTTGTAGACCTCACCGGGACGGCCCTTGGTGCGCACCAGCTCGATGCCCTGGACGTGGTCGTCGATGTGCAGCCAGTCGCGGACGTTGCCGCCGTCGCCGTACAGCGGGACCTTCTTGCCGTCGAGGAGGTTGGTCACGAACAGCGGGATGACCTTCTCCGGGAAGTGGTGGTGCCCGTAGTTGTTGGAGCAGCGGGTCACCCGCACGTCCAGGCCGTGGGTGCGGTGGTACGACAGCGCGATCAGGTCGCTGGAGGCCTTCGCCGAGGAATAGGGCGAGTTGGGCTGCAGCGGGTGCGTCTCGGGCCAGGAGCCCTCGTCGATGGAACCGTAGACCTCGTCGGTCGAGATGTGCACGAAGGTCTTGATCGCGGCCCGGTGCGCGGCGTCGATCAGCGTGTGCGTGCCGACCACGTTCGTCCGGACGAACTCCGCGCCGCCGTCGATGGAGCGGTCCACGTGCGACTCGGCGGCGAAGTGCACCACCTGGTCGTGCTCGGCCATCAGCTTGCCGACGAGCTCGACGTCGCAGATGTCGCCCTGCACGAAGGAGAAGCCGGGGTGCTCGCGCACCTCGTCGAGGTTGGCCGGGTTGCCCGCGTAGGTCAGCTTGTCCAGCACGGTGATCGCGACATCACCGGGGCCCTCGGGGCCGAGCAGCGTACGGACGTAGTGCGAGCCGATGAAACCGGCACCGCCGGTCACCAGGATCCGGGTGGCGGGGGATGTCATGAAGAGATCTGCACCTTGCTGTGATCACCGAGCACGAGCCGGTGGGCCGAAGGGTTACGGGGAGCGGGCGTCACCTCGACGTCCCGCCCGATGAGCGAGGCCTCCACCCGGCGCACGCCGGTCACGGACGAGCCGCGCAGCACGATGGAGTACTCGATTTCGCTGTCCTCGATCCGGCAGTCCTCGGAGACCGAGGTGAAGGGGCCGATGTACGCGTTCTCCACCACCGTACCGGCGCCGACGATGACGGGGCCCACGATCCGGCTGCCGCTGACGCGCGCGCCGGCCTCGATGCGCACCCGGCCGATGATCTCGCTGTCGTCGCTCACCGTGCCCTCGGTCACCGGCTCCACGGTCTCCAGGACCGAGCGGTTGACCTCCAGCATGTCGGTGACGTTGCCGGTGTCCTTCCAGTAGCCCGAGATCGTGGTGGAGCGGACGTCGCGCTTGTCGTCGATCAGCCACTGGATGGCGTGGGTGATCTCCAGCTCGCCGCGCCAGGAGGGCTCGATGGAGCGGACGGCCTCGTGGATGGCAGGGGTGAAGAGGTAGACGCCGACGAGCGCCAGATCGCTCTTGGGCACCTTCGGCTTCTCCTCCAGGCCCACGACCCGGCCGTCGGCGTCGAGCTCGGCGACACCGAAGGAGGTGGGGTTGGGCACCTGGGTGAGCAGGATCTGGGCGTCGGGCCGCTCGGCGCGGAACTCCTCCACCAGGCCGGTGATGCCGCCGACGATGAAGTTGTCGCCGAGGTACATGACGAAGTCGTCGTCGCCGAGGAAGTCCTGGGCGATGAGCACGGCGTGCGCGAGGCCCAGCGGTGCTTCCTGGGGAATGTAGGTGACCTCGATCCCGAACCGGGAGCCGTCCCCCACCGCCTCGCGGATCTCGTCCGCGGTGTCGCCGACGACGATGCCGACCTCGCGGACGCCGGCCTCGGCGATGGCCTCGAGGCCGTAGAACAGCACCGGCTTGTTGGCGACGGGCACCAGCTGCTTGGCCGAGGTGTGGGTGATCGGACGGAGACGGGTGCCCGCTCCCCCGGATAGCACGAGAGCCTTCACTTATTGGTCCCCATCACTGCACTCTTCGCTGGACCGAAAAGCCCAACTTGTCTGAATTTAAGGTTAACTTTGAGAAGCATCATAACCTTGCCCGCACTCCTCCGGTTCACCGTGGGTACTGACCGGGGCGTCAGAAACCACACAAACGCGATCCGCCCCCGGTCGTCGGACCGGGGGCGGATCGCGTTGTCGGCAGGCCGGGCTGTCAGCCCTCGTCCGCCTCCGTGGAGACGGAAGACACCGGCTGCTGTTCGGCGGCCGCCGTCTTCTTCGCCGCCTTCTTGGCGGTCGTCTTCTTGGCGGCGGTCTTCTTCGCAGCCGTCTTCTTGGCCACCGTCTTCTTGGTGGCGGCCTTCTTCGCGGTGGCCTTCTTGGCCGTCTTACGGGCCGTCTTCTTGGCCGGAGCCGTGTCCCCGGCGCCTTCCTCGGCGGCCGGGGCCTCCGTGGCCGACGGGACGACCACGACGGCCGTCTCCTCGGGCGCGGTGGGCGCAGTCTCCTTGCGCACCGCACGGCGGCGCGGACGGGCCGGAGCGGCACTCTCGGCGGGCGCCTCGACCTCCGGCTCGGCAGCCGCGGGAGCCTCGGCCGCGGGTGCGGTCGCGGTCTCGCTGACGGTCACCACCGCCGCCTCGGCCCCGGCCGGCGAACCGGCGGGCGCCGACACCTTGCGGGTGGCGCGACGGCGGGTACGGCCCTTGGGCGCGGCCTCCTCGGCCGGCTCGGCACCGACCACCGGGTCCTCCGCGGCGACGGGCCGGGCCTGCGCCTCGGCGGCCGTCTCCGGCTGCACGGGCCGCTCGGCCTCCACCTCGGCCGGCACGACCTGGGCGGTGGGCACGTCGGCCACCTCGGTGTCGGACGCGGCCTTGACGGCATCGGCGCGCCCGGCGCCCTTGCCGTCGGCCGCGTCGGACCGCTCCGTCTCCGGACGGGTCCGACCCTGCGGCGCGCCCGCCGGGGCCGAAGCCCGCCGGCTCGCCCGGCGCCGGGTGCGGCCACCACGGGACACCGCGGCCTCCGCCTCGGCGACGCTGCTGTACAGCTCCTCGTCCGGCTCGAAGACCGGCGCGGGCAGCGCGACCGGCTCGGCGGCCTCGGCGGCGATCTCCGCCGCGGTCTCGATCTCCGGCTCGACGGCCTCGCCGCTCTCCACGACCACCGCGGCGGTCTCGTGCACGTGCTCCTGCTCGTGCCCGTCACCACCCCGGCCGCGCTTCTTGCGCTTGCCGCCGCCACCGGCGGAGGACGGCTGCTCCATGTGGACGATGACACCGCGGCCGTTGCAGTGGACGCAGGTCTCGGAGAAGGACTCCAGCAGCCCCTGCCCGACCCGCTTGCGGGTCATCTGTACGAGGCCCAGCGAGGTCACCTCCGCGACCTGGTGCTTCGTACGGTCCCGGCCCAGGCACTCCAGCAGGCGCCGCAGCACCAGGTCCCGGTTGGACTCCAGCACCATGTCGATGAAGTCGATCACGATGATGCCGCCGAGGTCGCGCAGCCGCAGCTGGCGGACGATCTCCTCGGCCGCCTCCAGGTTGTTCCTGGTGACCGTCTCCTCGAGGTTGCCGCCCTGACCGGTGAACTTGCCGGTGTTGACGTCGATGACGACCATCGCCTCGGTCCGGTCGATCACCAGCGATCCGCCGCTGGGCAGCCAGACCTTGCGGTCCAGCGCCTTGGCGAGCTGCTCGTCGATCCGGTAGGTGGCGAAGACGTCGACCTCGCTGGTCCACTTCTGCAGCCGCTCGGCGAGGTCCGGCGCCACGTGGGACACATAGCCGTGGACGGTCTGCCAGGCCTCGTCACCGCTGACGATGACCTTGGAGAAGTCCTCGTTGAAGATGTCCCGCACGACCCGGACGGTCATGTCCGGCTCGCCGTACAGCAGCGTGGGGGCGTTGCCGTTCTTCGACTTCTTCTGGATGTCCTCCCACTGCGCCTGCAGCCGCTCGACGTCACGGCGCAGCTCGTCCTCGCTCGCGCCCTCGGCGGCGGTGCGCACGATGACGCCCGCGTCCTCGGGGACGATCTTCTTGAGGATGGTCTTCAGCCGTGCACGCTCGGTGTCGGGCAGCTTGCGGCTGATGCCGGTCATCGAGCCCTCGGGGACGTACACGAGGTAGCGGCCCGGGAGGGAGACCTGGCTGGTCAGACGCGCGCCCTTGTGCCCGATCGGGTCCTTGGTGACCTGGACGAGCACGGACTGCCCGGACTTCAGGGCGGACTCGATGCGGCGCGGCCCGTTCGCCATGCCCAGCGCCTCGAAGTTGACCTCACCGGCGTAGAGCACCGCGTTGCGGCCCTTGCCGATGTCGATGAAGGCGGCCTCCATCGACGGCAGCACGTTCTGCACCTTGCCCAGGTACACGTTGCCGACGTACGAGGTCGACTGCTCCTTGTTGACGTAGTGCTCGACGAGCACGCCGTCCTCCAGGACGCCGATCTGCGTACGCTCACCGCTCTGCCGGACGACCATCACCCGCTCGACGGCCTCACGGCGGGCCAGGAACTCGGCCTCGGTGATGATCGGGACGCGCCGGCGCCCCTGCTCCCGTCCTTCGCGACGCCGCTGCTTCTTGGCCTCGAGACGGGTCGAACCCTTGATCGACTGCACCTCGTCGGACGGCTCCGAGGGCTTACGGGGCTCGCGGACCTTGACGACGGTGCGCTCGGGGTCGCCTTCGCCGGGCTCGGTGTCGACGGAGGAGTCACCGGCGCGACGGCGACGACGACGGCGACGGCGGCTGCTGGCGCTGGACCCGCCGGCCTCGTCGTGGGCCTCGTCGTCGTCCTCTTCCTCCTGCTCGGCGGTGTCCTCGGCGTCCTGCGCGGCCTGCTCGGCGGCGAGCTCGTCGGACTCCTCCGACTCGTCCTCGCCCCCGGCCTCGGCGGACTCGCCGCGACGGCGACGACGGCCACCGCGCCGACGACGGCGCCGCGACCCGGTCTCCTCGGCCTCGTCCTCACCGTCACCGGCGCCCTCGGCCGACTCCTCGGCCTCCTCCGTCTCGTCGTCCTCGACGACGGCCGGCGTCTCGACCTCGGCGGTCTCACCCCGGCGGCGACGCCGACGGCGCGTACCGACGGGCTGCTCCTCGGCAGGCTCCTCGACCTCTTCGACGGCCTCGGCGGCCTCCGCGGCGGCGGCAGCGGCGGCCCGCTGCGGGGTCTGGAACTGCGGCTCGGTGAACACGGGCGCCTGGAACACGGCCACGGCGGGCCGAGCGGGCCTCCGCGCTTCCTCGTCCTCACCGGTCTCGCCGGACCGGGCAGGCTCGGAGAACCCTCCGGCGGCCCGCCGGACCACCCGACGCCGGGCACGGCGCGGGGAGGCGTCGTCGTCGGCCTGGGTGGCGGGGGCTTCAGGGGTGCGGGAGGCGGATGCCTCGGCGGCGGCGGAGCCTTCGGTGGCCTGACCGGCGGTGTCCGCGCTCACCGAGCTTTCCGCGCTCGCGGCGGCTGCGGACGTCTCGGCCTCCGTACCACCGGCAACGGACGTTTCGGCGACGGACGCGGACACGCGGCGTGTGGCCCGACGGCGGGTACGGCGCGGTGCCGTGTCCTCCGCGGACGTCTCGGCGACCTCGGCAACGCCCGGCGCCTCGACGGGCTCGCTCTCCTGCGCGGGCGCGGCGGCCTCGCCGGCGCCCTCGGCGGAATCCGCCGACACCACGGTCTCGGCCGTCTCCGCGGACGCCGGCGCCCCGACGGGCGCGGACACGCGGCGCGTGGCACGGCGGCGCGTGCGCGGCGGGGCGGCGGCGTCATCGGACGCGACGGCCTCGGACTGCTCGGGGGCAGCAGCCGTGGCCTCCTGTGAAACGGGCGCCGGCGCGGCGGGCACCACGGTCTCGGCGACCTCGGCGGCCTCGGCCGACGCGGGGGCCCCAGCGGGCGCGGAGGCCCGGCGGGTCGCACGGCGGCGCGTACGCGCGGCGGGCGCGGGAGCCTCGGGCTCCTCTGCGGTCACGTCGGTGCCGGAAGTCTCAGCGGTCTCCGCCGCCTCGACAACCTCAGCGGCCTCTTCGCCCTCCTTGACCTCTTCGGCCACGGAGACCTCTTCGGCCACGAGATTCTCGGCGCTGGCGGCCGGTATGGCCGGCGTGGTGATCTCCTCCGGTGTCCCGGCGGCCGCGACCGGCGGTCCCGCGGGGCGTGAAGCGGCACGGCGCCGACGACGCGGCGGCAGGGTGTCGCTGGGGGTGTTCAGTTCTTCGGAACCCTCGGTGGGTTCGGTCGGTTCGAGCATGCGGGCTTGTCTCCCGTCAGGCTCCCGGGCGCCGCGCCTGGTCCGGCGTCGATGACTCGATCGCCGTTGACGTCCGCGGCTCGCGCTGTGCGCGGTGCCGCCGTCCGGGGCGCGGGCGCCACACGGGAGCTCTCTGTGTCCTGTCTCGCCGGTTCCGTACACCCTGTTGGGTACGGCCTGGCGAAAGTCTTCTGGTCGGTGCGCTGCCCGACCCAGGTGGCTCCCGAGTACGAGGGCGGCGCTACGACGTCCGTCCTTCGCGGGACCTTCCTTACGCCGGCGCCTTCGCGGCGGCAGCGGAACCGGCCACCAGGGCCGTCGCCGCCTCGCGGTCGGGCGCGAGCGGGTCGGTCACCGTGCCGGTCTCTTCATCGAGCAGCCCCTGCGCCAGCCTGGTCACCGCTGCGGGGACCGGCGGCGCCAGGTCGGCCACGGCGCGGAGACCGGACAGGACGTCGTCGGGTCGTACGGCAGGCGTCACGTGCCGAACAACCAGCCGCAGTATCGCACAGGGCTGGTCGGTCGGCCTATCAGCCGCGTCACTATGCGTTTCGAGCTGTACGACCGCGGAGCGGGCGTCGAAGGTCCGCACACCGTTCTTCGTCGTCCGCTGGACCTCGACGGCCCCGGCGGTGTTGAAGGCGGTGACGGCCCGCTCGGCCTCCTCGGGCCGTACGCCGTCCAGCCTGAGCTCCCATACGGAAGCGGTCAGCCGGTCGGCGAGACCGGAGGTCCGCGCCTCGACGGCGTCGACGACGTCGAGCCCGGCGGGCAGCGACTCGTCGAGCAGGACCCTGAGCTTCTCCGGGTCCCGCGCCTCGGTGAGGGCGATCTCCAGATACTCCGCCTCACTGCCCGTGCCGGTGGGTGCGGCATTGGCGTACGACACCTTCGGATGCGGCGTGAACCCCGCCGAGTACGCCATCGGCACCTCGGCACGGCGCAACGCACGCTCGAAGGCGCGCTGGAAGTCACGGTGGCTGGTGAACCGGAGGCGGCCGCGCTTGGTGTAGCGCAGTCGGATGCGCTGCACCGCGGGTGCGGGCGGCGGGCCTTCGGGCTGTCGCTTGCCCAGTGTCGTTCAGTCCTTCGTGAGAGCGGTCGTACTGCTACCTAGAGTACGTGTCTCGGCGCCCAGAGGTTCCCGCCGGTCCACGGAGGGGACTCGCGCGGGCTCACCGAACAGCATCCGCCGGACGTCGGCCCGGGCCTGCCGTACCGACTCGCGGGCCGAGGCCAGCCCTTCGCGCGCCACCCGCCCCACACCGCGCGCCACCGCGGCGACGGGCCGCAGCACGACGTCCCGTACGACCTGTCCGACGGGTGTGAGCACGGTCCGCCAGAACCAGCGCACGGGCTCCACGAAGATCCACCGGAAGAGGGTCCCGAGCGCCCGCCCCACGGCGAGGGAGACACGCCCCGCGACCCTCCAGGCGTGCCCCAGCGCGTCCCCCACCTCACGCCCGACGACGGCGAGGACCCGGCCCACGGGAGCGAGCACCCAGCGCCACAGCGCGAGGGCGGGCAGCACGATCAGCACCCGGCCGACCCAGTACAGAACGGTCCCGACCGCCGAAAGCACCAGGCCCAGGCCTCGTACGAGCCCGGCCGCACACCACACCACCGCCCGTCCCAGCGGCACCAGCACAGGCAGCAGCACGCGCGCGTACACCCACGCCAGCGCGTCCCGCACAGCCCGCCCGACGGGGACCACCACGTACTGACCGAGCCACACCATGGGCACCACGACGATGACGTTCCCGAGCCACCCGAGCACCCGCCCGACCGGCACGACGACGTATCGCCACAGCCCCACGAACGGCCATACGAACAGGGCCCGCCCGATCCAGGCCAGCACCCGCCCGACCGGCCGCAGCACGGTGTCCCGCAGAAACCTTCCGGCGACGACGAGCGCGTCCCACACCATCCGCACGGGCACGACCAGCACGAACACGACGATCCGCACCGGCACCCGAAGCGCCACCACGAGACAGCCTTCGGGTTCCCGAGGCTGCGGCGCCCGCTTCTCCAGATCCATACCTGCAAAGACGCGCCCGGGCGCGCCACGGATGCAGCAGGTAACGGCGGACCACGGACATCGCCCTCACTGCGGCGGCGCCACCCCGGACCCGAGCGAGCCGATGAACCCGTCGAGCCGTGCCACGACCTGCCGCAGCACCTCCACCGATCCCGCGACGTCGTCACCGAGTTCGAGCGAGTGATCCGCCGAGGGCACTTCCAGCACGTCGTGCCCCAAGCCGCCGACGACCCCCGAGTCCCACATCCTGTCCGCGGTCCCCCCGACGAGGAGGGTCGGCGCCTGACTCCGCCGAAGGGAACCCACCACATGCCCGACCGTCAGAACGGGCGTGAGCCAGACCGCCGGAAGATTCCGCTCAGCCGCGACACCGGATCCGAGCGAGCCCAGGGACTTCCCGAGCAGCAGCCCGCAGGCCCCGCCCTCCGCCTCGACAGCCGCCGCGACCTGCCCCTCCACCCACGCGACCCGCTCCTCGACGCTGAACTCCGAGAAATCGCCGGGGATCCGCCACCACACCTCCTGAACCGTCCACCCGTGCCTCAGCAGCACGGCCCGAGCGAAGTGCAGCAGTGGCCTTGCGGGCGAGTAACCAACCCCCGGAACGACGACCGCGACCCGGTCGGAGGCGCCGGCGTGGCGAGTGGGGACACCGAAGGACGATGAATCAGGCATCCCCGCAGGCTACTGGCGGCCGGCCTCCCGACTCGGCGCATCACGTGAGGGCGGTGCTCACAGTTCGTCCTTGATGCCGGAGACGGGATTGCCCGCCGTCCAGCCAGTGCGGATCGACCGCGTCCCTTGGGCACGTCATGGGGCACCGCCGTTACCTCGTGGTCATCCTGGGCACTGGTGGTCCCAGGACAGCCGACGAGAGGGGTCCGGTCTTGCGGGAGGCGTCGCAGGACGTTACGGCAGTGACTCTCCTGGCGGATCCGGACGCACCGACGGAGATCGCGCAGCGCATGGCCCGGATACTCCCCGATCGGCTCGCCGAGAAGTCGGGTCAGGGGAGGCGGTTCGACGTCGAGGTGCTCAGTGAGCCCTTCACCGCGAGGACCGAGGACCTGTCCACGTTGACGCGCCGGATCATGGACCGCGGGCGTGCGGAGCACTGGGACATCGTCGTGGCTCTCACCGATCTTCCACTGCACACACATGGGCGCAAGCTCGTCATGGATCTGAGCCATGACCATGGCTTGGCGCTGTTGTCCCTTCCATCGCTGGGCGGCCTGCGCTTTCGGACAAGGGCCCTGCGGGCGGTGGAAGAGGTCGTGCTCAGCTTGACGGATGCGCGGGCCACTACGCCTGAAGAGCCTCCTCGGCCTAAGTCGCTGGGACGTTTCGCCGGGCGCCTTGCTGCCATTCACCCGGGCCAGATCGGCGAGGAGGAGACCGCTGATCTCCGATACGTCGTCAGCGGCCCGCGCGGTTATCTGACCGTGCTCGGCGGCATGGTCCGCGCGAACCGGCCTTGGCGGTTGGTCCCGGGTCTTTCGAAGGCCCTGGCCGCCGCACTCGCCACGGGGGCAGTCGCCACCGTGAACTCCACCGTTTGGAGCCTTGCCACCTCCCTGAGCACGCCACGCCTGGTGATCGCCATGGTCGGGTCCGTCGCACTCATGATCGGGTGGCTGATCGTGGACGCGAACCTGTGGCATCGAACGGATGAGGTGTCGCCGGAGGCGAGGAAGAGGGCGGCTCTCTACAACGCCTCGACGGTCGTGACCGTGGGGATGGGGGTGATCGTGTGCTACGCGGGCTTGGCGGTCATCAACCTGGTCTGGGCGCTCTTCATCCTCAACGACCGACTGTTCGCCTCCATGACACGAACCCCGCTGCACGCCACGGAGTACTGGACGCTGTCCTGGTTCGTCGCTTCGGTCGCCACGGTGGGCGGCGCGCTGGGATCGGGCTTGGAGAGCGACGAGGCGATCCGGGCAGCCGCCTACTCCAAGCGCGAACAAGAACGTCGCCGCATGCTCGAGGACGACGGTGAGTAGCCGGGGAAATCAGCCGATCGATCGAAAAAAGGGTCGTTTCGCGTCGAAGGACGATGGGGACCCGCACCCAACGCCGCCGGAGCGCTGAAGCTCGGCCCAGCGGGCCGGCGGCCCAAACCACCGTTCTGCCGATCCGGTTGAACAGGGCAAGATCGACCCCACCCGGATCATCACCCCCCGGCTGCCCCTGGCCGAGGCACCGACCGGCTATGACCTCTTCAAGAACAAGCAGGACCACTGCGAGAAGGTCGTCCTCACGCCCTGAGGGCCGCGCCGACGACCCGCGTTCTTGATTGTCAGCGACAGCGTGTCCGTCGGCGCCTTCCGCCGTACGGCTGACGGACGCGGCCTCTTTGATCAGGTCCTGCGGGTCTGCAACGGTGGCCACCACCGTTGGCTTCGGAGACATCACGGCCAAGAGCGAAGCCGCTGGACTCGTCGTCACCGCCCAAATGATGCTGGACCTCCTGGCGCTGGGCCTCGTGGTCCGCCTCATGCTCCATGCCGTCGACGTCGGACGACAACGACACGCCGACTGACCCCGCGCTTACACATGTCCTCACTCGCCCCGCCAGGGCCTCAGCAATTCGCGCAAGAGGCCCGCTCACGTCAGTGCGCGTGACCACCGGACGCGGGCGTCGGACCTGCGTTCTTGACCATCAAGGGCAGCAGCTTCTTGCCCGTCGGGCCGACCTGGATGTGGGTGTCCATCTGCGGCCATTCACCAACGCACCCAAAACCGCTACCGTGCTGGTCATGGGGAAGCGAACGAGGACCCGCGCGGCAACTGACCGCGCTCAGTACGCAGTTGAGACAGAGTGGACGGAGGTGGACTTAGCGCTCTTGGAGGAGCTGAAGAGGGCGGAGGCACGCTTACCCGACGACGCCCCGCGGGCCCTGTTGTCTGTGCGGCTCTCCGTCCTCACCGACGACACGACGTCACCTGTTCGTCAGGAACTCGATCTCCGCAAACTGGCCCTGGAGCGCGGTTGTCGAGTCGTAGGCGTGGCAAGCGACCTCAATGTGTCAGCCACGAAGGTCCCGCCGTGGAAGCGCAAGGAACTCGGGGAATGGCTCAACAACCGGGCACCAGAGTTCGACGAGATCCTTTTCTGGAAGCTGGACCGCTTCGTCCGGCGGCTCAGCGACCTCAGCACCGTGATCGACTGGTGCCTGAAGTACGGCAAGAACCTCGTCTCCAAGAACGACTCAATCGACCTGACCACCACGGCAGGGAAGATCATGGTGACGATCATCGGTGGTATCGCCGAGATCGAGGCCGCCAACACGAGCACACGCGTAGCCAGCCTCTGGGACTACACAAAGACTCAGAGTGAGTGGCTTGTCGGCAAGCCCGCGTATGGATACGAGACGGCGGAGGGCGAGGACGGCCGGGTCGTACTCGCCGTCAACCCGGATGCGTATCGGGCACTGCACTGGTGCCGGAAAGCCGCCATGCGGGCCAAGCCGGCGTCAGCCCGTCGCATGGCCAAGGTTCTCGTACGAGCCGGTCTCTGCGGTCCAGGGCTTACGGCCTCAACGTTGCTCCGGCGCCTCAGGAACCCTGCCCTCATGGGCTACCGGGTGGAAGAGGACAAGAACGGAGGTATACGCCGCTCGAAGATCGTCCTTGGTAGTGATGCTCAACCCATCCGTGTAGCCAACCCGATCTTTACCGAAGGAGAGTACGACAGCCTTCAGAAGGCCCTAGACCACAGGGCGAAGGACCAACCCACCAGGCGTCCCGGCGGCGCGACGAAGTTCCTCGGTGTACTGATCTGCCACGATTGCCGCTCGAACATGACCGTGCAGAAGAACCGCGTCAATGGACGGTCGTACTCGTACTTGCGATGCGGTAAGTGCAAAGCCGGAGGACACGGCGCCCCTGAGCCCGACGAGATCTACGGCAAGCTCGTGGACGACGTGCTGAGGGTCCTGGGTGACGAGCCGGTCATGACACGCGAGTACCGCCAGGGTGCCGACGCCCGCAAGGAGCTACAGCGGCTGGAAGAGTCCATCAGCTACTACATGATGGGCTTGGAGCCCGGAGGCCGATTCACGAAGACCCGCTTCACCAAGGAGAAGGCCGAGAAGACGCTGGACGACCTCATCAAGCAGTTGGGGGCCATCGATCCGGAGTCCACGAAAGACCGATGGGTAGCCGTGCACAACGGCAAGACCTTCCGGCAGCACTGGGAAGAAGGCGGCATAGAGGCTATGGCCGCCGATCTGCTCAGGGTCGGCGTCAAATGCGTGATCAAGCGGAGCAAGGTGAAGGGGGTTCGCGCCCCTCACATCCACATGAAGCTCATGATCCCCAAAGATGTACGAAACCGGCTGATCATGAAAGAGGATGACTTCGCCGAGGCATTCTGACGGCTCTGGCAGCCATACGAGCAGAGCCGCCCCCATGCAACCGGGCGGGCGGCTCCTCGTCACGAGAACCATGATGCGGGATCGAACGGCTCTTCCGTTCCGTCATCGTCGACGATCACGATTTCGCTTTGTATCAGGGGCATCCGGCCGTCGTCGGAGCGCTTGAGAAGCGGCGCACGCTCACACTGTTTCGAGTCAGGTTCAGGCAGAACGGTTATGAGCCTCACCCCCCTCTCGCATCGCGGGCAGAGCCAACCGCCGGGACTCGGCAAGGTCCTCTGCAATGCCAGCGGCGATGAGCGCTGCGCCGGGGGTGTGGCCAGAACCGACGAAGCGCCAGTGCCGTTCGCTGATCGCGTTGGGTAGGTCGGTGTGGCCCTGGTGGTGGGCGCGTTCGGCGCGGAGCGCTGTGTAGGTGGTGGAGTAGGCGCGGGACTTGGTGAGGATGTGGCCCCGGTAGCCGAGGGTGTGGACCCAGGCGCGCAGGCGAAGGGGTTCGTACTCGGGTAGTCCTCCCAGCCGCCAGCAGGTCCGCATGAGGGCACGGACGTGTTCGCTCACCGGCGCCAGCCCGATCTCGCCCCAGGTGGTGAGTCGGTAGTCAGTGCCGGCGCCAGTGTCGCTCGCGCCTTTCGTGACGTACTTGGCTACGTACGCAGCCACCGCGTCATCGTCCGGGCCGTCGCTGTCGGTACGTAGGGGCCGGGCATCGATCTGAGCACCCCAGCGCAAAGTCAGCTCACCAACGGCCGGGCTGTGTGGCGTTCCAACCCGTACCCGTCGGGCCGAAGCCCGCACAGCGTCTGTGAGGAGGTCAGCCGTACCCCATGCCGGCGGTCCCTCTCCGGGCCCGTCCGGACCGTCGAGGCGGACGACAGCATGGATGTGGACGGCCGCCCGCCTCTGGTACTCGGCTACCCGGGCGAAGGAGAGCCGGGCGTGCCGGGCGAAGTGGGACTGTACGAGGCCGATGGCGGAGGCCAGGCGCCGCCGGACGTCGATGACGAAGCGGTCCCACAGCTTGGAAGCGTGGGCGTGCCACAGCACGTGGGCGGTGTAGTCGTAGCAGTCGGCGCACAGCGGTTGCCCGACGGCCGGAGCGTCCGGGGCGTGGACGGTGCCGCAGCCGAGGGGACGTCCATGTTCGCATACGCCGCCGTCGCGTCGAGGACGGCACGCCTCCCCGCTTCGGTGGACGGCCCCGAAGGACGGGGCGGTGAGGGTGATGAAGAGCCGGGGGCGGTCGCGGACCGCGGCGGGGACGTTCTTACCGCCGAGGAGGCCGGCGCGGACGAGGTGGTACGTGTCTCCGGCGTGGAGTCGGGAGCAGGCCGGGCACACGGTGGCGCGGCGGTTGCGGCAGCGGACAAGAAGACGTTCGCCAGGCTCATGGCGGGTGTCGTAGTGGGTCAAGATTTCGCCGGTTGTGCCATCGAGGGTGGTGGTGGAGCCGGAGAGGTGGACGGGGTGGGAGCAGCCGCCGGTTGCGGTGATCTGTTCCAGCCAGCGCGGGAACTGCGGGTCTTGGGCGATGCGGATGGCGTCGCGGTCTGCTTCGGTCAGCTGACTCAGGCGCGCCGCGCGGTCGAGGGCGGCGCGCCGGTCAGCCGAGGTGGTCTCGGACTGAGGGGTGATGGTGGTGACCTTCCGGGGTGGGCCGCCGAAGCGGCTCGGTGGGTGGGTGGTGGTGCGCCGTTGTCCATGAGGTTGTCCTCTCGGTGGTGAAGTGGGTGGGGTTACTGGTCAGCGGATGGTTCCGGTGCCCCGGCAGACGCGGCAGCGCCGCAGTCGTCCGGTCCAGGTCTTGCGTGCTCCGTCGCCCTTGCAGTTCGGGCACCTCACGCGAGGCATCGGCATGGCTGTGCGTCCTTTCTGCTCAGGTGTGGGAGAAGCCGCTGATAAGCCAGGTGACGAGGCCGTGGATGGTGAAGACCACGGGGGTCTGGCCGAGGTAGACGCCGAAGAGGCCGACGCAGACCGCTTCCCAGGCGCGGACGTCGCGGGAGCGGACGAGGAGGACGGTGATGATCCCGAAGATCACCGCGAACGTGAACGCCGTTCCTTCGCTTATCACTTGTTGTCTCCTTCCAGCACCGCGAGCGCGCGGTCGAGGGCGGGCAGGTGCGGGGTCAGGGCCGCGTACTTCCGGGCCGTTGCTACGGCTTCCTCGGTCGGGGTGAGGTGGGAGCGTGCGCGGCTCCAGCCACCGTCCGGGCCCGTGCACACGGCCACGCCGCGTTCCTCCGCTGTGATCGACTGGGCGACCGCCACGGCGTCCTTGTTCAGGTCGCCCAAGGTCATCTCTGCCGTGCCGGGATCGTTGACCCGGTGGCAGATGCGTCCGCCGAGCTGCGCCCGCAGCGCGGTGACGCCGGGGCCGAGGTCGGAGCCGACGCGCTGTCCGGCGACGACCAGGTGCAGGCCGAGCGCGGCCCCGAGTTGCCCGATGCGCAGCAGCAGCGTGGAGCACTGCTCCGCCTCCGCCTTGCTCTCGCGGGTGCCGTCGGAGAGGTACAGTTCGGCGATCTCGTCGACGATCACGACGACCGGTATCGGCCGGAGCTTGTCCGGGAGCTCCCAGATCGAGCGCACCCCGGCCGACCGGCACACGCGCATCCGGTCCTGCATGTCGACCACCAGGGCGGAGAACACGGCAACGGCTTCTCTGCGACAAGTCGCCAGCGCGCTCAACCGCCCGGTAAACAGGCCGAGTTCCATGCCGCCCTTGCAGTCGATCCCGACGAGTGCGACCGGCTGCGTCGCCAGCTGTGTGATCAGTCGCGCCAGCAGAGTCGACTTACCGGACCGGGTAGCCCCGGCGATCAGCCAGTGCGGCACCAGCCGCAGGTTCATCACCCAGGCGCCGCCGGTTTCCAGGGCGCCGATGAGCGCGGACAGCAGCTCCGCGGGGGCGGTGGCTAAGCCGGGCTGCTGCAGCGGATCGCTGGCCATCGCGGTCAGCAGGACGAGGCCGCGTTCCGGTGAGGTGACGCGGACCGCGTGGACCTTCCACGCGTGCACGAACGCGTCCGCCGCTTTCATGTACGTCACCGGGGTCTGTCCCGCGTGCAGCCGCACGACGAGGGTCAGGCCCATGCGGGTGGCGCGGGGGAAGGAGATCCGCGGTGCCACCGGCCGCAGCGGATCGCCCTTGACGACCAGGTCCCCGAGCAGCCCGCGCGCCGGACGCCGGGAGACGGCGAGGTCGTTGAGCACAGCGATCCTGCGCCAGGTGGCGAGCACCCGGCAGACGGTGACGGGGTAGCCGATCAGGTACCAGTGCCAGGCCGGGCGGTGCCGGCGCACCAGGTCACCGACGACGAGCACCCAGGCCAGCACCGCGAGCGCGAAGGCGAGCAAGATGGGTCCCATCACGCGTCACCACCCTTTGCCCCTGCGGCGGTTCCGTGCACGGGGGTGATGGCGTCGGCGCGGAAGCTGACGCCGTGCCGGTCGCCCATCGACCACATGAACGCGGTCAGGCCGGTGACGCGGACGATCTGTCCTTCCTCAATGCCCTTGGGCTGACCGCTGACGGCGATCTCGATGACCGAGATCCGGCGGCCGTCCTGCCGCACGGTGACCGCCACGGTCCACACCGGGTTGCCGTCCCGGTCCCTCTTCACCTCCTGTGTCTCGGAGTTGGTGAGCTTTGCTTCGGGCGCGATGGCGCACCGCAGTACGCCCAGTCGCGCCGTGTCCACGGGAATGGACTGCATTTCTGTGGCCTCCTTGGCCAGTTGGGACGCCAGCTCCGATGCTGACGTCACTTGTCCTTACGAGTTACGACTATGAAGTGCTGTACGGCAGGGGTGCAACTACTTATGCTGACGAGTGATGTCGCGCGTGCGACGTGCCTACGACCTCACCCGGGAGATGACCGAATGTCGGAGATCCAGCGCCCCGGAGCCCTCTACCAGCAGGTGGCCGCCGCGATCCGGGAAGCGATCCTGTCGGGTGAGTTCGCGCCCGACTCCCTGCTGCCGTCCGAAGCCCAGCTCATGACCCGCTACGGCGTTTCGCGCCCCACCGTCCGTAACGCCATCTCGGCCTTGCGCGCGGAAGGACTCATCGACGTCCGGCACGGCAAGGGCAGCTTCGTCCGCTCCAGCGGACAGCCCCGCCTGACCATCGAGCGCAGGGTGAGTCGCACGGCGGAGGGCAAGTTCGTCATGCCCAACGGGGACATCTGGCAGGAGGCCGACGAGCCAACCACCTACCGCACGCACACCACCAAGGACACCGGCCGACTCCTCCACCTCGACGGGGAAGAAGCTCTGTTCGGCTGTGACCGGCTGCTCATCGACCCCAGCACCGGGACCCGTGCCATGCACCGCACGCTGATCCCGTTCGAGGTCGCCGAGGCCGTCCCGCTGCTCGGTGAGGAACCGTGCAAGCCCGCCGCGGCGATCTACTGGGTACTCACCCAGGCCGGACACACACTCTCGTGGACGGAGACGGTCCGTGCCCGCATGCCCCTGCCCGACGAGCGCACCGCGCTCAAGCTCCCCGACGCGACCCCGGTCCTGCACGTGACCCGCACCGCACACGGCACCGACGACCGCCCGCTGTTTCTCGAAGAGCTCCGCTTCGGCGCCGACCGTGCCGAACTCGCCTACCGAATCACCGCCGACAAGCAGCCCACCCGACGCACCCGGGCCTGAGCTGCACCGGCAATCGGTCGAAACAGCCTTCACTTCCTCAAGGGCGCGCCTGCGGCGCGCCGGGGCGCCCGGCCGCCCCGGCCGGGCGTGCGGCGTGGCCGCCGATCCCGTCCGGACGGCCCACGCCCCACACCACAGCACGCCCAAGCAGTCCAGGCGACGACCGGCCGTCACGGGCCGGGGCGTGGTGGGCTGGGGGTCGACGGCCTCCGAGACTTTAGGCAGCCACCATGGGGCGAGCCTCGAAGAACAGGGGGCCGATCGGGCTATTGCGGGCAGGTCCAAGGACTGCCCGATCCGCTGGCGAGCGTAAGGCCCCCTGTTCACTCGCCCCATGGCAGCTCCCGCCCAAAGTCTCTCCAGCCGACGACGTGCCCACGTGCAGCGTTCACCTGCGAGAAGGCGCCTCATACCGCACCACCGGCGCCCCTCGCGCTCGTCTCCAAGAGATGAGCGAGCCGATCCATGGCGTCCGGCCAACCGCTCAGCCGGACCACCCCGCGCCCGTCCTCATTCGTCGAGGCGACGGTCCGCAGCTCGGACAGCTCCAGGCCCACGCCCAGGAGTGCACGGTTCAGCCGGTCGGCAGCCTCACGGGCCTCACGCCAGCCGGCGATGTAGCCCACGCCAGCCACCCAAAGCCCGGAGTCCGCGCCCGGCGCGTCGAGACCATCGTTCAGCCAGTCCTCACCGAAGCCGGTCACCTTGCCCACCTCTGCCCTGATCTAGGTAACGGATCATCAACTTCCTTGGACCAGGGCCGAAACGCAGCACGGCGGCCCCGGTACCATCAGGCACCGGGAACCGCCGTGTTCCCAGCCGGGCCACCCTTCGCTTTCCAGGGCTGACGGGGTGGCCCGGCCTATGTGGGGATGTAAAACGCGGACTCTCGCTCGGGAGGGGAGCCCCCGGGTCGTCCGAGAGACCGCGTCCCTTCGGCCGGAGTGGTCAGGCTCCAGCCAGTAACCGCGCCGCCACCTCACTCCCGATCGCGAAGGAGAGAACAGGGGTGACGACCCGGCGTCTGTCAGGCCGAGCAGACGCCCGGCCGGTCGAGGTCGAAACGGCACCACACCGTCTTGCCACCCCGTTCCTCCGGCGACCACCAGACCGACGTGGCGAGCCGCTGAGCGATCAGCAGCCCACGCCCACTGTCCGGCAGCACTGCTTCCGACAACTCGCCGACAAGGGCGGCAGGGAACGCATCACCCACCGGAAGCAGTGGTGGTGTCGAGTCTTCGTCGGCGACGCCCAGGAAGACCCACTTCGGGTACTTCTTGAAGGTCACGTCAATGCGCCGGCAGCTACCGGGCTGGGCGAGGCGACGATCCGGAACGGTGTGGTTCACAACGTTCGCCACCAGCTCCGAGACGACCAACTGAGCGTCGTCCACGAGTTCACCCGCGCCAGCGCCCCGCAGGAACACCGCCGTCACCTCACGCGCGAGCCTCGCCGTGTCATCGAACTCGGCGAACAGGGTGACCGCCAGAAAATGCCCGCCCTCAGCCGGATCCGGCGCTACGAACCAGTGAGCGTAGGCGTCCAGCTCTCCGCTCAGATGCTTGGTCTTCGCCGCGTCCATCGCGTCCCTTCCCAGCTCTCGTAGCACCGATTGCTTTGTGCAACGCCAGTACACGGCGTCGGCGCTCCGATCGGGAGCGTTCACCAGGGGGTTCACGTGAACACCGGCAAACGCGAAGGGGGTTCACGAATGAACCCCCCAACGCGAGACTGCTGTGACACGATGAACACTCGCCGTAATTCTCGGGTTGGCAGGGGAGCATGAGCCGAGAAACGAACGCCCAGTTGATCGCGGTCATGGACGAGGCGGAGGTCTCCAACAAAGGGCTGGCTAAGCGGATGAAGGACGCTGCCGCCCAGCGGGGGATCAGTCTCGGGACGACACATGTCGCCGTGCAGCGTTGGCGAGACGGCGCCGGAATCAAACCGGAGACGGCAGCGATCATGGCCGACGCCCTGAGCGCCAAGCTGGGCCGTCGCGTCACGCCAGGCGACCTTGGCTTCTTCCACCACACCCAGCCAACAGCCCCGGAGCCGATCGGCTACCCGACCACCGTCCCGGAGGCCCTGTCCATGTTGGACGACCTTGCCCAGGAGCGCGCCGACGAGCCCGCCACAGACCAACTGATCATCGCCGATACCGACCTCAGCTCAGCCGTCCTGTCATGGATGATCGCCCGCCCCGACGGCGTCCAGGCCGACCGGGCCGCACACCAACGAGTCGGTATGCGCGACGTACGCGCGATCAGGGATGCCGCCTCGATGTTCATGCAGCTCGACTTCAAGTATGGCGGCGGCCACGGCCACAAGGCATTACGCCACTACTTCCGCCACGAGGTCCTTCCCCTGCTAAACGCCAGCTACAGCGAGAAGGTGGGCACGGCACTGTTCGGGGCCGCCGCCGAGGTCTCCCAGTTGCTCGCATGGACCGCGTACGACGTCGGCAACCACCGGCTTGCGCACCGCTATCTCACGTCCACACTGCGGCTGTCCCAGGTCATCGATGACCGCATGTTCGGGTCCCGCGTCCTGGGCAACCTGAGCCACCAGGCCAACTACCTGAGCAACCACACCCAAGCCATCCAGCTTGCCCGCTCAGCCGTCGAGGGCGCCAAAGGCCGGGCCACCCCGCGAGCCATGGCGAATTACTGGGCGATGGAAGCCCGCGCCTTGTCCAACGCCGGCGACCGGACCGGGGCGGCAGAGGCTATGAACCAAGCAGAACGACACTTCGAGCGCGCCGACAGCGCCGACGACCCGGCATGGCTCAGCTACTTCGATGACGCCGAACTCTTGGGCGAGTTCTGTCACTGCTTCCGGGACTTGAAGATGGGACGCGAAGCCGTCGAGCACGCACAGCGAGCCGTGGACAGCACCGACCCGGAGTACGCCCGCACCTTGGGTTTCTGCCGTATGGTGCTCGCCCAGAGCCAGCTCCTGAACGGTGATCTGGAAGCCGCCGTCACCACAGCGAGCCTTGCCGTGGACGGCGGCGACTCTCTCCAGTCCTCCCGCTTCCAACGCTACGTCATTGACTTCCAGTCCGAGGTCAGCGCACACGCTGCACACCCCGCCGTCGTCGCCTTCAACGAGCAGGTGAGTGAAGCACTCGCCCGCCTGGACGACGAGGACGAGTAGCAGCTACCAGGGACGCCAGTCGCGCGGCGCATCGTCGTTGCGCAAGCCAGCGATGCGCCGGCGGTACTCGGTCGCCGTGTCCTCGCTCTCCTGCACGTTCTGCATGAGCCACGTCGTCATGCCGAACTCTTGGAGCCGCCGGAGCGTGTCATAGCCAGGCCAGTGGTACAAGTCCCGCCCGTACGCCCGCACGAAGTCCGCGTACTGCTCGTCGCTCTGCCACCCAAGGCTGTGATGCTCGACTGCCGTGACCATCAGATCCCACTCGGGGTGATCGAAACAGAAAGCCTCGAAGTCGATCAGGATCACTTCATCTCGATCGTTCACCATGAGGTTCTGCACGTGAGCATCCCCGTGTACCGGCCCCTTCGGAGTCTCGAACCTCAACTCCTCGAACTGCCCACGCAGCTCCTGCCAGCGCTTGCGGAGGAAGATACGGTCATCCTCTGGGATCAGCGCCTTATTGATCCGCAGCTCCTGCTTGTCAAAGGGATCGAAGGCAGGCAGTTCCAGGCCCGCGGGCACAGTCATGGAGTGCAGGTCTCGCAGGATGCCACCCAGTTCGCCGTAAGTGGCCTTACGTTGGCCCTCCACGATGAGGCGCCAGAAAGTCACGGGGTGGCTGTCGATTAGGAAGGGCTGGTCCAGGCCGTCAACCAGACGGGACGCCGGAAACCCCTCTGCGGCCAGCCACCTGGCAACAGCAACCTCGACACGAGCCTTCGGCAACCACGGTTCGCCACGAGCCACTCGAACGATCACCGGCGCTGAGGCCAGTCGGTACAATGCGTTCTCTCCAAGCCTGATCAGCTCAGCGCCTCTGGCATCGAGTCCCGCAGCTCCGCACGCGGCCTCCATCACCCGCGTAGCCCTTGTCGACGTGAACCCCTCTTCCCATCGAGCAGCGTCAACCGCCATGCCTGTACCAGCTCCCCTAGTCGCGCGCGATCAACCGGCGCACGCCTACGGGTGACCAACCCCGGTACGCGCCGGACGGCTCTGACGGTACCCATGCGCGGGCCATTACGGCGAGAGCGTTGGCTGAGGAGCGACGGAGCGGCTGTACGTTGCATCTCAGGGCCTCAGCGCCACAGTGGAGTACTACAGAGCTAGATCACTCACGGCGAGAACCTGACCGTGAGGAAAGGTTTTAGACTCTTCAATAGCCTGCCGAGCAGCAGCAACATCCGCAGCGAAAATAACGACCGCCAGAGAGTTAACCGCCCGCGACACGCACACATACAGCAGACGCCTTGTTCGCTCCAACACCGAGTCTTTACCGGCAGCCAAATTCTTTCTGTCGATTTCCGATAGGTCCTTTATTCCGAACAGCTTCTCATATGAGTAGAGGTTATACCTCCCCTCTTCGTCATCCACGACCACTACAACCTTGGAAAATTCTGAACCCTTAGTGCCATGCTGAGTCGCGTAAGGAGACTGCTGATGCATGTACTTGAAATATGACCGGAGTTCTGTCACGTCACACGCCATGAATGCGTCTAGCGTTTCCCTGGCCTCCGACGACAAAACGACCTCTGAATGCACTCCTTCTGGTTCGAGGTAGACAGAGAGTCGAGGATCCGGGACTACGAGCCTTCTAGTTACAGCAAGGCGAAGAGAATCACGCACAGATCCAGGACCAGCGTCGGCTACGACCTTACGCAATTTCGCTACAGCATCACGTGCAAGGTTCAAACTCTCCCTGACGTCAGAATCTGATGATTCCGCGTTGAGCACTCCTCCTCGCTCTCGCAGTAGGGAAATCACGGCCGGGGAATCTACACTATCGGCCGCAGATACGGGAAGGATGACTTCCTCAAACGGCCTAAGCGGCCAAGCCGACCCCTCATCGAAAGCATCCTTCAAACTCTTCGAATCACCGTCGTGAAAGGCGACGTACAACTGCTCGAATCCCATGCGCTTCGCAACCATACGGTGGACGATCATGAGAACCTTCGCGCCGTCACCAGTATCGGCCGAGTCTGCGGACCAGCTGCCAGCATTACTGTGTCGACTCAGCCAGAGTCGTACCTGATCCAGACGTTCACTTCGATGGTCATCCGCAGGGAGGACGAAGAAGAAGCACTCCCCTTCCTTTTGTTCGTTCGCTGGGCGGCCGGGTACCTGAACCAGACCGTCAGCCTCCGATCGCACATGGTTGACAACACTTAGCACCTTGCTCGAACTTCGGAAGTTTTCCGGTTTCTCGATGCGCCTCCAACCTTCCTCAAGAGGTATAGCACCCACCCCACGCTGGAATATCTGCTGCATAGGGTCCCCGAAAAAGCCAAGCCCCACGGCGCCACGTGCTTGAGCCGCAACTCGCTTCAACGCTTGGACGACGTTTGGAAAAGTATCCTGACTCTCATCGACAAAAATGTACGGATATTTGCTGGCGACAATGCGCGCTAGCAACTGCCTACTCAAGATCAACTCGGGAACCATCGACACAATGTCTTCATGTCCGAGAACCCCTTTCGCGTAGTCACTACCAGTACCATAGGTAAAGCGGCTGACTTCATTGAGGAGCTGAAGTTGAGTGCCAAGCTTTTTAAGTGCAGACGCATCCTTAGCGATAGTGGTATCTCGCGTGCGTGACGAATACTTTTCCTGCCTTTCCTTAATTTCTTGCATCTCGCTCTCAATGCGACATCGCACCCATTTCGCGATATCAGTTTGGAACGGACTAATTAGAGCCCACAGGAAACTGTGGATAGTAGAGACAGCGGCAAGAGGGCTACTCCCTACATCAGTGTGAATCTCCCGAGCAGCCACCTCGGTGTACGTAATACAGGCTACCTGCTGAGTCCGAGCTCTAAGGCGCGCGCCATGTTTCACCACCACGTGGTTTAGCGCCTTGACAAGAGAAGTCGTCTTACCAGAACCAGCGCCGGCTACCATAACGAAGCATCCGAGTTCATCTCCGTCAAGAAGGCTCCGCAGTTCGATGTCGGCAGCGGTGTCCGGTGCAGAAAGCCGCTCGGTCACCTACCCTCCCCAGTGGTCAGAGGAATGGTCACTGGAGTAGGCGACAAACGGTTACTGAGCCAAATCAACCCATCCAAGATGTATCGTGGCGCCTTCCAGGAACTGTCTTGCTCGGCAATAAGGCCGAGAGCAAACCTCGTCTTATCGAGATTCCGGACGCGTTTGAAGATCGCCTCGTGCAGTTCACGGAGAGTCATTTGATTTGATTTCATGATGTAGAGACCGATGACTCTGCGCGAGGAATCTTGAGACCACTGCAAGTTCTCCAAGGCGAAGGCTTCTTCAAGCGTTCGCCCGGCGAGTTCAACCGCTTCCGAGCCCCATTCGGCTAGCTGTCGAGTTTGGCAGGCAACCCAAATATTGCCGACATCCTGACCCTCCCGTCTGATCACGCGTTGATGGTCCGTCAGGTCGAGCAATTGATCGATCGACGACAGTTTCGGGAACCAGTGCTTAAGAGTCTCGTTTGAGGTCACAGCTCCAGGTTCATTCGTCTTGCACACGCGCCCCTTTTCGTCCTGCTCAATAATGTCCCCTTCGGAAGGCGCGATGCTATCCAGGTCAGTGACAATCAAGGCTGTGATACTCAGAAATTCAAGCAGCTCCTGAAATTTATGCGCAAATGCACCTCCTACTTCCAGGATCGTGAGATGACACGACTTCAGTTGAGGGAACTGCCGCTCAATGATAAGCGGCAGTAGCAAACGTTCAACATTCCCTTCGACCAAGACAGCGGCGTCCGCGAAGAATAGATCGCAATGGGTCAATTTGAGATACTGCTGGAGGAACTCGCGCGTTTCCTTTTCCTCTCCGTTGTAAAAATCTGAAAGGTTCTTCACTTCACTACAGTGCAGAACCCCGTCGGTGCTGTCTCGACAAAAGTACCGGATTGGTTGGAAGCTACTCTCGTAAAGAATGTGTGACGAGTGAGTGGTAACGACCATTTGAGTGTGAAACCCGTCTTTCACCTCGGGCAGTAGTTCAAATACGCGTCGAATGAAAACTTGCTGAAGCTGCGCATGAAGATGCGCCTCTGGCTCCTCAATCATGATGAGGTGCACTGGCGGGCGCTGGCCTTCCACGTCTTCCCATGCGTGATGAAAATCCAAAATCTCAACGGCCATGTAAATCAGGTTTTTGAAACCTAGACCGTTGTACTGATCTGGTAGAACTTGCGCCTTTTCGCCATTAATAGGAGGTAGCATGTAATGTACGCGAGCGCTTGTGCTGAGCATGCTTTGCACATTGAAGGAGGCCTTAACCACTAGCCCAGCATTCGTAGCTCCCGGATAGCCTAGATGCTCAATACTTTTGAAGATAGAACCGAAAGCCTGCTCAAAGTGCTCGTTGAGAGCGGACTCTGAATTGGCGATGGCGCTCAGCGCCTCCAGATCCGTCTCAAACTTCTGCAAATTGCGCTGATAGTACCTACTGAGTCGCCTCGACAAATCCTCGGCTCGACCGTGCGATTCCGCATCTGTAAGGTGCCTCTGCGCGTTTAGGAAATCAACCTTGATGAGTGCGCTGACCTTCGCGCTGGCTCCAGTGGAACTAGAGCCCAAGTAGAACGGCTCATATCCAGGTTTAGGATTCAAGTCAGCGTCACATTGCCGCTCATCGAGGATGTAGTACTTAATCTCGTATTCGCTAGTCAGTCGTTTGCTCAGATAGTCCGTCAGGTCCATAGGCCACGGCTTATAAGCGGCGTCCGGGGCATCTGAGCCGATCTTCCTGTCCTTGCGAGCCTTCCGATAGTTCTCCAAAACTGAGACAGAATCTCTCGGTGCATACACCATCCGGAGGCCAACCGGTTCCCCGTCCCAATCGAGCCCCGGGAGCAAGTCAAGCACACGGTGAATGTTATGGTCGTCCACCTCGAACCATAGGTCAAAGTAGATCTTTGGTAGTTCTACACCTGCACTGGCTGGGGCAGTATCGAGACTGTTAAACACCTCCCAACAGTCAGCAGTGAAGTCGTAGATTTGAAATCTGACCTTGGGGTCCAAGAAGCGTTGGAAGACATGGGTCGCGGACGTCTTCCCACTATTATTGGCGCCTACGAAGATCGTCGTCTTCTCGTCGAGATCAACTCGAACATTTTTCAACCGGCGAAAGTTCTGAACCCGAAACGCCTTGATGTGCACGGAACCCCCCGGCGTGTTTGTCCTTTAAGTACGGATCTCCGGTCGAGTTACCAACTACTTCGGGGTCGCTGAGGGCTTTACGGATGCCCCATCGCGCGACTCGATCAGACGTTCGATAATCTCGCCAGTGAAACAGCTTCTCTCGATCTGCCCTGCCCTCCCTATGGACAGGACGACCAGGCTAGCCGAGCTGGAACCAGTTCGGTGCCGTATCCAACAAAGCCACTCCATCGCGACCAAAGCGAGCCCGCCGGGCATCATCTGTGGCTCTGGAAGCTCCCCCGCAGGACGGTTCACCAAGCCCGGAGAGTTGGCCTCTCTCGGCAGGTCACCTCAGTCGGGCAATCCACAACCGGCGGACCTGCTTCCCCGCAGCTATCGCACAGCCGCGGCGAGCACAAGAACAAGTAACAGTGCTATTCGCCCTCCCTGCAGGCGCGAATGCATGTCCCCGACGGAGACTCAGATGCCCTATAGCGGCTCGGGCCCAACCCACCCTGGAGACGACGTGCGGTGTGCTTTTGGTCCCCGGCAGCGGTATTCGAGAAGATGCCGGCGGCGCCGACACACGAGAGACGGAGGCGGCGACTGTAGCCAGCGTAGCCGCCAGTTCCTCCTCGCTCCCCCGCCCAGCGTTTCCATCACCCGACCGAGTGCCTCGCTCATCTGAAGCCAGCGACGGACCCGAGTTCTTGACCGTCAGCGGCAACAACATCTTGCCGCTGGGTCCGATTTGTATAGCCGTGTCAATCCGCGGCCACACTGAGGTACTCATTCGCTCGCAGCTGCGGTCCCGGGACGGGCAGTGGCATGCAACTTAGCGAGGACCGTAATCGATGTACGGACCATCCCAATTGCCAGAGGCGGCGTGAGCACGGCATGGGTGAGATCTCCGTGCGCATACCTGTTCCGGATCGGCCGACCGTAGCTATCGAGGAGGTCGTACTGCTCCTCAGTGAGGAGTCGGTCAGCGCGAGCCTTCCCGAGGTGGCTGGCTAGAGTGCCCTTGCCGTAGCGGTCAGTGAGGGCGGTCTCGATGGCGATGATGGAGGTTGCAGCGCCGATCATCATGAACTCGTAGCGGTAATAGCTCATGCGGATCAGCTCGCGTGCCGTGGTCAGGACGCTTTCCGCAGCCTGGGGCAGACCACACGGGATCACGAGGTCACGGACCAAGTCGTGCATGTCAGCGAACTGGCTAGCCCAGTGGCGAAAGCGCTCGTCGGGTACAGGCCACGGCAGCTCGGGGGTGTCGCTCATGCCCCGGATTCTGGCAGGACAGCCCCCCGTGGGGACACTCGAATATACGGCTGGCGGCTGCGGAGCCAGGCTTGTAACTCTCGGAGGAGCGCCCCCAGGGTGCAACGCCCTCAGCAACAGGGGGCATTGGTATCAAGGAGAATCTTGCTTGTCGGGCCCACTTGCACCCAACTGTCAAAGCAGTCGGACGGATGCCAGCACCTTAGTCGGGTGTCTGCGCCCAGAGCCGGGGCGGGTTCTTACCTTCTCTCAGGAAGCCGTCGACCATACGCATGTCCGAGGCGAAACCGACCGAGGCATTGTCGGCTAGGAGATCCAGCTGGTCCGGGCTCCACTGATCAACATTGCCATCGAGGAGCACAAACCGCTGATCCAGGGAGTAGCGGGCTCGCGCAAGCTGCTGCACCAAGACAAGAGCGTGCTCCGCTGCTTGCTTGCTACTCGCGGCCTGTACCAATACCTCACGCTTCGGAGCGTTCACACGAGCAGTGGGGCGCACCTCGCCACCTCGCGGGAGGCGCACAGATGGACGCTTCTGGTATTCAAGGTGGGCCGAGTTGAGGAAGGCGTAGAGGGACTTCTCCAGGGGACTTTCGCGCCCACCCTGGGCGAGCCATCTCAAGCTATCTGTGGACAGCACTGCTCCAGCAACATCAGCTACAAGCGCGCCAGCACAACGGATTGAACGACGTCCCGTGATTCGGCCGTGGATCTCCTTCAGATGGTAGCCATCGAGGATCTCTGCCCAGGCTTTGGCCGCACGTCCTCCGGCAAGGTCTACGCCGGCATCGACCAACCGCATGCCCGCGACACCAGCGTCGCTGGCCAGAACTTCCTCGCCGGAGACACGCAGGAGGACGGTGACACCATCACCGTCGCTGAAGAACAGGCCTCCGGTGAGCGCAACCGTTCCCGGCTTCCCGCCCGGGGCAACTGTCCATCCGGGGAGCTGATCACGGACCGAGGAGGGCAGCAAGTCATCCCTAATCATGGATACTCCTCCAGTCCCTCAAGCGGTAGCGTGTCGGGCGGCGCCGGCGGGCTATACCAGGTGTACCCAGAGCCGATCGCGATGTTGCACTCGCCCATGAAGTCGTGCAAGACCCGACGGTACTCCTCGTCCAAACCTGCCAGCGATGCATCCACAGGGACATCCGGATCGTGCCGTATGTCTGTGGGTGCGTACACGTCCTTGTTTCCGCGCGCCTCGCTCCAACGGTGCTTGTGGGTACGACAGATGTAGTCTTCACCGGCTCGGTCTCGGTGCGTACCCCGAACGTCGAGACGCCGAATGTTAGTACCGCTAGGCAGATGCCTGAGGATGAGCGTGTACTCCCATGGCAGATCCACCTTGATCCGCAGCAGAAGATCAAAACGTTCCGGCAAGTCGCTACGGACTGGCACGTTGCCTTCAAGCTGTGATGGTCGTCCATCCTTGCGAACGCTCTTGGACTTCCACTGAATCGGCGCATTGAGCTGGGCGTTTACGGAAGCACCCAAGATCTTTTCTGCTACCTCATCTGTGCATTCGCCCGCCACGACCATGTTGCGATCATAAGAGGTACATCTGAGTAAAGGAATAGATCCAGAGAGTCACAGTGGGCAACTCGATCAATATGCAACCTGTGGGCGAATCGCCGACAGCAGGACATGATGCCCCCCTCCCTCCATGCGAGGAGGGGTTCAGCCATGCAGGCCCGGGACATCTTTCAGACCCACTCCACCTCAGACTGAATGGCCGCTCCACTCCCAGGCGAGGGCAAGGGCGTACGGGAGGAGGCCAACAGTGCTTGCGGACGCGGACGCCGAGCACCGGTCGTGACCATCAGCGCAGCCACCTCCTCCTCACTCACCCCAGCCAGCGCCTCAATCACCCGATCGAGTGCCTCACCCACGTCAGTGCGTGTGACTGCTCGAAGACGGCGCCTGACCCGCGTTCTTGACCGTCAGCGGCAGCAACTTCTTGCCCGTCGGGCCGATTTGTATGGCCGTATCCATCTGCGGACACACCCCGCAGTCGAAGCACGGTGTCCACCGGCAGTCCTCGACCTCCGTTTCGTCGAGGGCGTCCTGCCAGTCCTCCCAGAGCCAGTCCTTGTCCAGGCCGGAGTCGAGGTGGTCCCAGGGGAGAACCTCCTCGTAGGAGCGCTCGCGGGTGGTGTACCAGTCGACGTCCACGCCGAGCGGGGTCAGGGCCTTGTCGGCGCAGGCCATCCAGCGGTCGTAGGAGAAGTGCTCGCGCCAGCCGTCGAAGCGGCCGCCGTCCTCGTAGACGGCGCGGATGACCGCGCCGATGCGGCGGTCGCCCCGGGAGAGCAGGCCCTCGACGATGCCCGGCTTGCCGTCGTGGTAGCGGAAGCCGATCGAGCGGCCGTACTTCTTGTCGCCGCGGATCTTGTCACGGAGCTTCTCGAGGCGGGAGTCCGTCTCCTCGGCCGAGAGCTGGGGCGCCCACTGGAAGGGGGTGTGGGGCTTGGGGACGAAGCCGCCGATGGAGACCGTGCAGCGGATGTCGTTGGAGCGGGAGACCTCCCGGCCCTTGGCGATCACCTTGGTCGCCATGTCGGCGATCTGCAGGACGTCCTCGTCGGTCTCGGTGGGCAGGCCGCACATGAAGTAGAGCTTCACCTGGCGCCAGCCGTTGCCGTAGGCCGTGGCGACGGTCCGGATGAGGTCGTCCTCCGAGACCATCTTGTTGATGACCTTGCGCATGCGCTCCGAACCGCCCTCGGGGGCGAAGGTCAGGCCGGAGCGGCGGCCGTTGCGGGTCAGTTCGTTCGCCAGGTCGACGTTGAAGGCGTCGACGCGGGTGGAGGGGAGGGAGAGGCCGATCTTGTCTTCCTCGTAGCGGTCGGCGAGGCCCTTGGCGATGTCGCCGATCTCCGAGTGGTCCGCCGAGGACAGGGACAGCAGGCCCACCTCCTCGAAGCCCGTCGCCTTCAGGCCCTTCTCCACCATCTCGCCGATGCCGGTGATGGAACGCTCACGGACCGGGCGTGTGATCATGCCGGCCTGGCAGAAGCGGCAGCCGCGGGTGCAGCCGCGGAAGATCTCCACCGACATGCGCTCGTGGACGGTCTCGGCCAGCGGGACCAGGGGCTGCTTGGGGAACGGCCACTCGTCGAGGTCCATGACCGTGTGCTTGGACACGCGCCAGGGCACGCCCGAGCGGTTGGGGACCACGCGGGCGATACGGCCGTCGGGGAGGTACTCGACGTCGTAGAACGCCGGGATGTAGACCCCGCCGGTCTTCGCGAGGCGGAGGAGAACCTCGTCGCGGCCGCCGGGGCGGCCCTCCGCCTTCCAGCCCTGGATGATCTTCGTCATGTCGAGGACGGCCTGCTCGCCGTCGCCGATGATCGCCGCGTCGATGAAGTCCGCGATCGGCTCGGGGTTGAAGGCGGCATGCCCGCCCGCGAGGACGATCGGGTCGTCGAGCGTACGGTCCTTCGACTCCAGGGGGATGCCGGCCAGGTCCAGGGCGGTGAGCATGTTCGTGTAGCCCAGCTCCGTGGAGAAGGACAGGCCGAACACGTCGAAGGCCTTCACGGGGCGGTGGCTGTCCACGGTGAACTGCGGGACGCCGTGCTCCCGCATCAGCGCCTCCAGGTCCGGCCACACGCTGTAGGTGCGCTCGGCGAGGACGCCCTCCTGCTCGTTCAGCACCTCGTAGAGGATCATGACGCCCTGGTTGGGCAGACCGACCTCGTAGGCGTCCGGGTACATCAGCGCCCAGCGGACGTCACAGGACTCCCACGGCTTGACCGTGGAGTTGAGTTCTCCGCCGACGTACTGGATCGGCTTCTGCACGTGCGGGAGCAGAGCTTCGAGCTGCGGGAACACAGACTCGGCGGCCGCAGTGACTTCGGCAGGCATCTCGCGAACCTTCGTGGGTCGGACGGATCTGACAGGACTGACAGCAGTGATCTGACAGGGGTGACCATCTAGCCTAACGCGGGCCGGGCATCCCTCCGTACGTTCAGACCTCCGCACCGTCCCTCACCGACGCCCACATCCCCGGCAGCTCCGTCTCCGCCCGCTCGGCCCGCCGCTCCTCGCGCCCGTACAGCAGGCCGTACGTGAAGGAGCTCTCCCCCGCCGCGTGCGCCACGGCGGACAGCTCGCGCAGGGTCTGGCGGGTCATGACGCTGTCCTGGTGGTCGCCGAGCAGGGTCTGGAGGGACTTCATCGACTTCAGCAGGGCGGTCGCCGGGTCGCCGAGCGCGGGGACGGCCGCCTCGGCCGAGTAGCGGGTCCGTTTGGCCTTCTTGCGGGCCTCGTGCAGGGCGAGGTCGCGGTCCTGGCCGGGTGGCAGGGCCACGGCCTGTTCGACGAGTTCGGTGAGCTTTCCGAAGTCGTTCCGTACGGCCTTGGAGATCACCTTCTCGGGCTTTCCGCCGGCCGCCTTCAGCAGGGGCGGGGCGTCGACCAGCGCGTCCAGGGCGTCGAGAAGGGCGAGGTAGCGCTTGGAGTCCAGGACGCCGGTCAGCCTCCGGCGCGAGCCGCCGCGGCGGGCGTTCGCCCACAGGCGCATCCGGGTACGGACGGGGCCGTGGATCAGGGGGCGGGGCACCTCGGCGAGGGCGGCGGTGAGGCGCTCGGTCAGCACCTCGCGGTCGCGGTCCACGCCGAGTTCGCCGGCCAGCCACTTCAGCTCCTCGCCGAGCGGGCCGGTGATCTCGCGGTCGAGGACCTTGCCGTAGGAGCGGAAGGCGCTGCGCATGCGCCGGGTGGCGACGCGCATGCGGTGCACGGAGTCGTACGCGTCCTGCCGTACCGCCGGATCCAGCTCGACGATCGCGTCCCGCTGTTCGCGCAGGTAGGCGAGGACGTGGTCGCCGGCGGTCAGGGGGGCCTGCGCCGCGGCCTGCTTGCGCTTCTTCTTGCCGCGGGGTGCCGTTTCCGCGAGCGCCCGTGCCAGCTTGGACGCGGAATTCGAGGGCCGTACGCCCGCCTTGCGCAGGCGTTTGTCGACCTTGTCGAGGAAGGTGGGGTCGCCGTCGTCGGCGAGTTCGACCTCCAGTTCGGTCCACTGGGCGCTGCCGCCGGCGTCGGTGAGCCGTTCGGCCTGTACGGCGTCCATGCTCACCTCGGCGAGCAGACGGCCGTCGGCGTCGACGAGGTCCCGCAGGTCGCGGTCGGAGCGCAGGCGGACCACCGGCAGCAGTTCGGCGTCGCGGATCCGGGAGCGGACCAGGCCGGCGATGGCGCGCGGGAGGGTGTCGGACAGCGGGGCGTGGATCTCGTCGCGGACGCCGGGGGCGACGGGGAATTTCAGGTGCCAGCCGGCGTCGGAGCCGCCGGTGCGGCGGCGCAGGGTGATGGAGGACCTGGCGAGGCGCTCGTCGACGGTGTCGTAGTAGGTGGCGTCGAGGTGGGCGACACCCTTGTCGATGACGGCCGCGACACCGGCCACGCCGGTCAGGTCCGGCAGGCCGCTGTCGTCGGATTCGTACTTTCGCTCGATCTCGCGCTTTGTGTCCGCCATGACCTGAATCTAGTGGGATTCCGCTCCCGGCGGCAGGGCCCATCGGACATGAATGACGGGCAGACCCAGGGGCAACACGGGGTGTCCTATGCGGACATGGGTCGCTGCACCTTGATCGACTGCAGCAGTCCCACGGCCACCCACCCCGCGAACATGGATGAGCCGCCGTACGACACGAAGGGCAGCGGCAGGCCGGTGACCGGCATGATCCCGAGGGTCATGCCGATGTTCTCGAAGGACTGGAAGGCGAACCAGGCGACGATCCCGGCCGCGACGATCGTGCCGTACAGCTCGGTGGAGTCGCGGGCGATGCGGCAGGCCCGCCACAGGACCACACCGAGCAGGAAGATGATCAGTCCAGCGCCGAGGAAGCCCAGCTCCTCCCCCGCGACCGTGAAGACGAAGTCCGTCTGCTGTTCCGGGACGAACTGGCCGGTGGTCTGCGAGCCGTGGAAGAGCCCGGCGCCGGTCAGTCCGCCCGAACCGATCGCGATACGGGCCTGGTTGGTGTTGTAGCCGACACCGGCCGGGTCGAGGCTGGGGTTGGCGAAGGCGGCGAAGCGGTTGATCTGGTACTCGTCCAGGATGTGCAGCTGCCAGATGGCGATGCAGCCGACGATGCCGGCGGTGAGCAGGCCGAAGATCCACCGGTTGGAGGCACCGGAGGCGAGCAGCACGCCCAGGATGATCGTCACCAGGACCAGGACCGTGCCGAGGTCGGGCATGAGCAGCACGATCATGATCGGTACGGCAGCCAGGCCCAGCGCCTGCAGGACCGTGCGGTGGTCGGGGTAGGGCCGGTCGCCGGCGTCCACCCGGGCCGAGAGCAGCATGGCCATGCCGAGAATGATCGAGACCTTCACGAACTCCGCGGGCTGCAGGGAGAAGCCGCCACCGAGGACGATCCAGTTGCGGCTGCCGTTGATGGTGGCGCCGAGCGGGGTGAGCACCAGCAGCACCCCGAACAGGGAGATGCCGTAGAGGATGGGCACCACGTTGCGCAGGGTGCGGTGGCCGAGCCAGATCGTGCCGACCATCAGGGCGAACCCGATGCCGGTGTTCATGACGTGCCGGATCAGGAAGTAGTACGGGTCGCCCTGGTTGATCTCCGTGCGGTTGCGGGTCGCGGAGAAGACCAGCAGCGAGCCGATCCCGGACAGCGCGAGGGCCGACAGCAGCATCGGCCAGTCCAGCCGGCGGGTGAGCGAGTCGCGGGCGAACAGCCGGGTCCAGCCCGCGGGCCGGGGCCCGTACCCGGAGACGGAGAAGCTGTTGGCTCCGGTCATGTCGGCATCCTCCGGCTCCCCCTCTTACGAGGTCGCCTGCGGGTGGTGCGGTTGGTGGCCGTCGGTGAGGGGGTGGTCCCGGCGGGCTGGGTGCCGTCCGGGGAGGTGGTGCTCTGTTCGGTGGCCTTCTGGAGGTCCTTGACGGGGTCCTTGGCGACCTTCGGGGAGGCGATCGTGCCGTCCGCCTTGACCTTCGGCAGGCCCTTCTGCGGGCTGGGCAGCAGCGCCTTGCCCTTGTCGATCGAGCCGTCGGGCTGGACGCCGTAGAGGGCGCTGTAGATGTTGCGGACGGCCTCACCGGAGGCACCGGAACCCGTACCGGCCTGGGCGATCGTCATGACGATCGTGTAGTCCTTGGAGTAGGTGGCGAGCCAGGAGGTGGTCTGCTTGCCGTAGACCTCCGCGGTACCGGTCTTGGCGTGCAGCTCGATCTTGTCCTGGGGCCAGCCCTGGAACTTCCAGGCGGCGGTACCGCTGGTGATGACGCCGGCGAGGGCCTTGTCCATGCCCTTGAGGGTGGCCTGGGTGACCGGCAGCTTGGCCTTGACCTTGGGCTTGATCTCCTGGACGGTCCTGCCGTCGGCGCTGATGACCGCCTTGCCGATGGTGGGCACGTACTCGGTGCCGCCGTTGGCGAGCGCGCCGTAGATCATGGCCTCCTGGATCGGCGTGACGAGGGTGTCGCCCTGGCCGATGGAGTAGTTGATCGAGTCACCCTCGCGCATCTTGTTGCCCTCGAGGCAGTTCTCGTAGGCGATCTTCTCGACGTAGCTGCCGTCCTTCTTGCCGGACTTGCACCAGGCGTCCTTGTTGGCCTTCCAGTAGGACTCCTTCCACTGGCGGTCGGGGACGCGGCCGGTGACCTCGTTGGGCAGGTCGACGCCGGTCTCCTTGCCGAGGCCGAACTGGTGGGCGGCCTTGTAGAAGTAGTCCTTGGGCTGGCCCTTCTTGGGGTTGATGCCGCCGTCCTTCTTCCACTGCTGGTCGGCGAGGCCGTAGAAGACGGTGTCGCAGGAGACTTCCAGGGCGCGGCCGAGGGAGATCGGGCCGAAGTTCTCGCCCTCGAAGTTCTTGAAGACCTGGCCGCCCACCGAGTACGAGCTGGTGCAGGGGTAGCCGCCGTCCCATGCGTAGCCGGCCTCGACCGCGGCGGCCGTGGAGACCACCTTGAAGGTCGAACCGGGCGCGGACTGACCCTGTATGGCCCTGTTGAGCAGCGGGTAGTCGGAGTCCTTGCCGGTGAGCTGCTTGTAGTCCTTGGCGGAGATGCCGCCCACCCAGACGTTCGGGTCGTAGGTCGGCGCGGACGCCATGGCGACGATACGGCCGGTCTTGGCCTCCATCACCACGACGGCACCGGAGTCGGCCTTGTAGTTCTCGCCGGTGATCGAGTCGAACTGCTCGCGGGCCTTCTTCATCGCGGTGTTCAGCTCGTACTCGGCGACCCGCTGGACGCGGGAGTCGATGCTGGTGACCAGGTTCGAACCGGGCGCGGCGGCGTCGGACTTGGCTTTGCCGATGACCCGGCCGAGGTTGTCGACCTCGTAGCGGGTGACGCCGGCCTTGCCGCGCAGCGCCTTGTCGTACTCGCGCTCCAGGCCCGAGCGGCCGACCTGGTCGGAGCGCAGATAGGGCGAGTCGGTGTTCTTCGCCTGCTGGATCTCGTCGTCGGTGACCGGCGAGAGGTAGCCGAGGACCTGGGCGGTGTTGGCCTTGCCCGGCGAGGGGTAGCGGCGCACGGCCTCGGGCTCGGCGGTGATGCCGGGGAAGTCCTCGGAGCGCTCACGGATCTGCAGGGCCTGACGGGGCGTCGCCTCGTCGGTGATCGGGATCGGCTGGTAGGGCGAGCCGTTCCAGCACGGCTGGGGCGTCTTGGCGTCGCACAGCCGGACCTTCTGCATGACCTCCGCGGGCTTCATGCCGAGGACCCCGGCCAGCTTGGTGAGGACGGCCTTGCCGTCGTCCTTCATCTTCAGCAGGTCGGTGCGGGAGGCGGAGACGACCAGCCGGGTCTCGTTGTCCGCGAGGGGCACGCCCCGCGCGTCCAGGATCGAGCCGCGCACGGCGGGCTGGACGACCTGTTGGACGTGGTTGCCCGACGCCTCCTTCTGGTACTGGGAGCCCTCCCGGATCTGCAGGTACCACAGCCGGCCGCCGAGGGTACCGAGCAGGGAGAGGACGAGGATCTGGATGACGACGAGCCTGATCTGGACCCGTGGGGTCCGACCCGTCTCGGGAATGTTGGTCACTGCGGCTGCCTCCCCCTCTCAGCGTGTAGGTGTGTCATATCCGACCGAGCTGTGAACGCCGGCCGCGAACTCCGCCGCCCTCACAGCCGCTTGACCCCCTTGATGCGGCCCACCCGCGCGGTGCGGGTGCGGGCCCGGGTCTTCAGGGCGCCGAGGCCGCCGCGCTGGCCGCCGATCTTCAGGCCGGTGCCGTTGGAGATCCAGCCGGTGGAGATGTCGGTGGCGTTCTTGCCGGCGGAGGAGGTCTCGGCGAGCGGGTCGTTGTCCGCGCGCCGGGCCAGCGCCATGATCCCGGGGACCACGAACGGGGCGAGCAGCAGGTCGTACAGGGCGGCCGTGAACAGCAGGCTGACCAGGCCGACATGGCGGGCGGCGGTGTCGCCGACGAGGGCGCCGACACCGGCGTACAGCAGGGTGGAGCCGATCGCGGCGGCGACCACGACGACCATGGGGCCGGTGGCCGACTTGATTCTGCCGTTCTCCGGTTTGATCAGCCCGGCGAGGTAGCCGGTGACGCACAGCACCAGGGCGTAGCGCCCGGCCGCGTGGTCGGCCGGGGGTGCGAGGTCGGCGAGCAGACCGGCGGCGAAGCCGACGAGGGCGCCGCCCACATGGCCGTACACCATGGCCAGGCCGAGGACGGTCAGCAGCAGCAAGTCGGGGACGGCGCCCGGGAGATGGAGCCGGGCGAGGACGCTCACCTGGATCACCAGGGCGACGACGACCAGCGCCGAGGAGAGCAGGATCCGGTTGACGCGCATGGGGATTCAGCTCCTACTGCTGCTGGGTCTGGCCGTCGAGGGACGCGGTCGCCGAGGGCGTGACCGTGACGGTGACCGTCGGCGTCGGGGTCGGCTTGGGCTTGGGCGGCAGCACCGTGTCGCGCGGGTCCTTCTTCGGGGCCTCGACGACGACGCCGACGATGTCGAGCTTGGTGAAGCCGACGTACGGCGTGACGTAGATGGTGCGGGTCAGGCCGCCCTCGGAGGGCTCGACGCGGGAGACCACGCCGACCGGGACACCGGGCACGAAGGGCTTGTCGGCCTCGGAGCCGAAGGTGACCAGGCGGTCGCCCTTCTTCACGTCGGCCTTGCCGTTGAGGAGTTCGACGCGCAGCGGCCGGTCGCCCTGGCCGGAGGCGAAGCCGAGTTCGTCGCTGCCCTCCATGCGGGTACCGACGGTGAAGTCGGGGTCGTTGGCGAGGAGGACGGTCGAGGTGTTCGGGCCGACGGTGGTGACGCGGCCGACGAGACCGTCGCCGTTGAGCACGGTCATGTCCCGCTTGATGCCGTCGTTGGCGCCGACGTCGATGGTGATGGTCCAGGAGAAGCCCTGGGCCGCCCCTATGGCGATGACCTCGGCGCCCTTGATGCCGTACTGGCCCTCGCCGGCGATCCGCATCATCTTGTCGAGCTGTTTGAGCCGGCTGGCGTTGCGGTCGTCGCTGCCCAGCTTGGCCTTGAGGGCCGCGTTCTCCTGCTCCAGCCGGGCGAGCCGGTCGTGCTTGGTGCCGGAGTCGCGGATCGCGGAGACGGCGTTGCCGACCGGGTCGACCGCCGACGACACGCCGTTCTCGATGGGCCCGAAGACGGTGGCGGCGGCCTGTCGGGCACCGTCGACCGGGGAGTCCTCCCCGCCGCGGATGTCCACCGTGATCAGCGCGAACGCGACGGCGATCAGCAGCACCAGGAGCAGCCGGCTCTCTCTCGTGTCCCTCACGTGCGGCGGCCGTGCCTTCCTCATAGGAATGTGCGGGTGTTCAGGTATTCGTGATGCTGAGGCTTGTCGAGGCTTATGCGAGCTTATGCCTCTATATCAACGATCCGCCGCACGAGAGGAGATCATCTCGTACGGCGGAATCGAAGAGTTACGTCATCTGCGCGGCTGGGCGTCCAGGACCTGCTGGAGCGCCTCGAACTCCTCGACGCACTTGCCGGAGCCGAGCGCCACGCTGTCCAGCGGGTCCTCGGCGATGTGGATCGGCATGCCGGTTTCGCGCCGAAGCCTTTCGTCAAGTCCGCGCAGCAGTGCGCCGCCGCCGGTGAGGACGATCCCCCGGTCCATGATGTCGCCGGACAGCTCCGGCGGGCACTTGTCGAGGGTCGTCTTGACGGCGTCGACGATGGCGTTGACCGGCTCCTCGATCGCCTTGCGCACTTCGGCGGCCGAGATGACGACGGTCTTGGGCAGCCCGGAGACGAGGTCCCGGCCACGGATTTCGGTGTGCTCGTCGGAGTCCAGGTCGTACGCCGAACCGATCGTGATCTTGATCTGCTCGGCCGTCCGCTCACCGAGGAGGAGGGAGTACTCCTTCTTGATGTGCTGGATGATCGCGTTGTCCAGTTCGTCGCCCGCGACACGGATGGACTGGGCGGTGACGATGCCGCCGAGCGAGATGACCGCGACCTCCGTGGTGCCGCCGCCGATGTCCACCACCATGTTGCCCGTGGCCTCGTGGACCGGCAGGCCGGAGCCGATGGCCGCGGCCATGGGCTCCTCGATGATGTGCACCTGGCGGGCGCCGGCCTGGGACGACGCCTCGATGACGGCGCGGCGCTCGACGCCGGTGATGCCCGAGGGCACACAGACGACGACCCGCGGACGGGCCAGATACCGCCGCTTGTGGATCTTCAGGATGAAGTAGCGGAGCATCCGCTCGGTGATCTCGAAGTCTGCGATCACGCCGTCCTTCAGCGGTCGCACGGCGACGATGTTGCCGGGCGTGCGCCCGATCATCTTCTTCGCCTCCGCGCCGACCGCGAGAATTCCACCGGTGTTCGTGTTGATCGCGACGACGGACGGCTCGTTGAGTACGATCCCGCGACCCCTGACGTACACCAGCGTGTTGGCGGTCCCGAGGTCGACAGCCATGTCACGGCCGATGAACGACATTGAGTTCCCCATCAGGATTCGTCTGGCCTTCCTGGGAGCTTTTGAGGGCTTGTCAGGTAGGCGAAGTGGGTGCTGTGACGTGAAGGCTTCCATCGTAGACGCGCCTTCGCGAACACTGCGGGAGGGTCTTCGCCATTGTCAGCAGATGATGCGCGGCTCCGCTTGTGGAGACGGGCGTTCGGGGGCACTCGTTCCCTCGATCGCCGGTGCATATGCAGGAAGTCCGGGGACAATACACCGAACTTCCCGACGTGCTGCCGCGGGGGTTACGCGCGGCCCGGGAAGAAGATCTTCACCTCGCGCTCCGCGGACTCCTCGGAGTCGGAGGCGTGGATCAGGTTCTCCCGGACGATGACGCCGTAGTCGCCGCGGATGGAGCCGGGGGCGGCGGCGATCGGGTCGGTCGGACCGGCCAGCGCTCGCACGCCCTCGATGACCCGCTCACCCTCGACGATCAGGGCGACGACCGGCCCGGAGGCCATGAACTCCACCAGCGGCTCGTAGAAGGGCTTGCCCTTGTGCTCGCCGTAGTGCTGCTCCAGCGTGTCCTGGTCCAGCGTGCGCAGCTCCAGCGCGGTGATCTGCCAGCCGGCCTTGCGCTCGATACGGCTGATGATCTCGCCGGTCAGGCCACGGCGGACTGCGTCGGGCTTGAGCAGGACGAGGGTGCGCTGGGTCACGACGGCTCCTAATTGATCAATGGGGTGCGCTGTGTTCGAAGATTACAGGGCGTGTCCGGGCCCTTGTCACACAGCGTCAGGTGTGGAGGAGCCGGGGGCGGAAGAGCTGGGGGCGGAGGCGCCGGGGGCCGGGGCGGCGGTCTCCTGGGCCGCGAATCTCGCCTTCGCCTCGTCGATCTTGCGGCCGTAGTGCACCGAGGCCCACCACAGGGCCGCGAAGACCGCGCCGAGGAAGAACATCGTCGGCACGACGAAGCCGGAGGCGACCAGCGCGGCCTGCAGGGCCCAGCCGAAGGCGATGCCGCCCGGCCGGGTCACGACGCCGCACAGCACCAGGCACAGGAACATCGCGATCCCGCTGACCGTCCACACCGTCCCCATGGACAGGTCGGGGTCCTTCATGGCGACGAGTCCCGCGAAACCGATCACGAAGAACTCGCCGATCAGCGTGGAAGCACAGAGCGTACGCACTCGGTCAGCCCCTCCCCAGCAGTAGTCGGGCCTCGCCCACGGTGATGACGGAGCCCGTGACGAGCACACCGCCGCCCGCGAACTCGCCCTCCTCCTCGGCCAGCGTGATCGCCGCCTCCAGCGCGTCCGGCAGCCGCGGCTCGACCTGGACGCGGTCCTCGCCGAACACCTCGACGGCGATCGCGGCCAGCTCGTCGGCGTCCATCGCGCGATGGCTGGAGTTCTGGGTGACGACGACCTCGGCGAAGAGCGGCTCGAAGGCCTCCAGCAGGCCCCGCACGTTCTTGTCGCCGCTCGCCCCGACCACCCCGATCAACCGGCTGAAGTCGAAGGCCTCACCGACCGCCTCCGCGGTCGCCCGGGCGCCCGCCGGATTGTGCGCGGCGTCCAGGACGACGGTCGGGGAACGGCGTACGACCTCCAGCCGGCCCGGCGAGGTCACGGACGCGAAGGCCTTGCGGACCGTGTCGATGTCCAGGGGCTCGGGGCGCTGGGAGCCGACGCCGAAGAACGCCTCCACGGCGGCGAGGGCCACCGCGGCGTTGTGCGCCTGGTAGGGGCCGTGCAGGGGCAGGTAGACCTCGGCGTACTCGCCGCCGAGACCGCGCAGGGTGAGCAGCTGGCCGCCGACGGCCACCTGACGGGCGACCACGCCGAACTCCAGGCCCTCGCGGGCCACGGTGGCGTCCACCTCGACGGCCTTCTTCAGCAGCACCTGCGCCGCGTCGACCGGCTGCTGGGCGAGGATGACCGTCGCGTCCTGCTTGATGATGCCGGACTTCTCACCGGCGATCGCGGCGGGCGTCTCGCCCAGCCGGTCGGTGTGGTCGAGGTCGATGGGGGTGATGACGGCGACGTCACCGTCGATGACGTTCGTGGCGTCCCAGGAGCCGCCCATGCCGACCTCGACGACGGCGACGTCCACCGGGGCGTCCGCGAAGGCCGCGTACGCCATGCCGGTCAGCACCTCGAAGAAGGACAGCCGGTACTCCTGCTGTCCGTCGACCATCTCGACGTACGGCTTGATGTCCTGGTACGTCTCGACGAAGCGCTCGGCGGAGATCGGGGCGCCGTCCAGACTGATCCGCTCGGTGATCGACTGGACGTGCGGGGAGGTGTAGCGGCCCGTGCGCAGCTCGAAGGCGCCGAGGAGGGCCTCGATCATGCGGGCGGTCGACGTCTTGCCGTTGGTACCGGTGATGTGGATCGAGGGGTACGAGCGCTGCGGCTCGCCCAGGACGTCCATCAGCGCGGAGATGCGGCTGACCGAGGGCTCCAGCTTGGTCTCGCCCCATCGGGTCGCCAGCTCCGCCTCGACCTCGCGCAGAGCCCTGTCGAGCTCCGGGTCCTCGGGACGGGCGGGCACGTCGGCCTGCGGCTGGCCGCCCTGGGTGCGCAGGGTGCGGCTGCCGGCCTCGATGACCGCGAGATCGGGGTCCCGGTCGGTCTCGGCCGCGACGATCTCGTCGAAGGGGTCGCTGTCACTCACGGGGCCAGTCTACGGAGCGGGACTGACAGACGTAGGCGAAGGCCCCCGGAACTGGACGTTTCCGGGGGCCTTCGACGCTGGCGGGGTCCTCAGGCGGACGGCAGCCTGCCCAGCTGGGCCTGGATCCTCGTGATGTCCTCCTCCGCCTTGGCCAGGCGGGTGCGGATCTTCTCCACCACGTTGTCCGGGGCCTTCGACAGGAACGCCTCGTTGCCGAGCTTGGCGTTCGCCTGGGCCTTCTCCTTCTCCGCCGCCGCGAGGTCCTTCGCCAGGCGCTTGCGCTCGGCGGCGACATCGATCGTGCCGGAGAGGTCGAGGGCGACCTCGGCGCCGGCGACCGGCAGGGTCGCCGTCGCGGTGAAGGCGTCGCCCTCCGGCTGGAGGCGCAGCAGCTGCCGGATGGCCGCCTCGTGCGGGGCGAGGGCCGTGCCGTCCAGGCTCAGCCGGGCCGGGACGCGCTGGCCCGGCTGCAGGCCCTGGTCGTGACGGAAGCGGCGGACCTCGGTGATCACCGACTGGAGGGCCTCGAGCTCCCGTTCGGCGTCCGCGTCCCGGAACCCACTGTCGTTCGGCCAGTCCGCGATCACGATCGACTCGCCGCCCGTGAGGGTGGTCCAGAGGGTCTCCGTGACGAACGGAACGACCGGGTGCAGCAGCTTCAGCGTCACGTCGAGGACCTCACCGAGGACCCGCTTGGAGACCTCGGCCGCCTCGCCGCCCGCCTGGAACGTGGTCTTGGACAGCTCGACGTACCAGTCGAAGACCTCGTCCCAGGCGAAGTGGTAGAGGGCGTCGCTGAGCTTCGCGAACTGGAAGTCGTCGTAGAACGCGTCGACTTCCGCGACCGTCTTGTTGAGGCGGGAGAGGATCCAGCGGTCCGTCGCCGACATCTCGGACGGCGCCGGAAGCGGGCCCTCGATCGTCGCGCCGTTGATCAGCGCGAAGCGGGTCGCGTTCCAGATCTTGTTGGCGAAGTTCCTCGACGCCTGGACCCATTCCTCGCCGATCGGGACGTCGGTGCCGGGGTTGGCGCCGCGGGCCAGGGTGAAGCGGACGGCGTCCGAGCCGTACTTGTCCATCCAGTCGAGCGGGTCCACGACGTTGCCGAAGGACTTCGACATCTTCTTGCCGCGCTCGTCGCGGACCAGGCCGGTCAGCGCGATGGTGCGGAAGGGGACCTCGCCGTCCATGGCGTAGAGGCCGAACATCATCATCCTGGCGACCCAGAAGAAGATGATGTCGTGGCCGGTCAGCAGGACGTCGGTCGGGTAGAACTTCCGCAGGTCCTCGGTCTGTTCGGGCCAGCCGAGCGTGGAGAACGGCCACAGGCCCGAGGAGAACCAGGTGTCGAGGACGTCGCTGTCCTGCGTCCAGCCCTCGCCGCTGGGCGGCTCCTCGTCCGGTCCGACACAGACGACCTCACCCTCGGGGCCGTACCAGACCGGGATGCGGTGGCCCCACCACAACTGCCGCGAGATGCACCAGTCGTGCATGTTGTCGACCCAGTCGAAGTACCGCTTCGACATGTCCGCCGGGTGGATCGTGACCCGTCCGTCACGGACCGCGTCGCCGGCGGCCTGCGCGAGCGGGCCGACCTTGACCCACCACTGCATGGACAGACGCGGCTCGATGGTGGTCTCGCAGCGAGAGCAGTGGCCGACGCTGTGGACGTACGGCCGCTTCTCGGCGACGATCCGGCCCTGCGAGCGCAGCGCCGCGACGATCGTGGAGCGCGCCTCGAAACGGTCCAGGCCCTCGAAGGGGCCGTGGACGGTGATGACCGCGCGCTCGTCCATCACCGTGATGGACTCGAGGTCGTGGCGCTGGCCGATCGCGAAGTCGTTCGGGTCGTGGGCCGGGGTCACCTTGACGGCGCCCGTGCCGAACTCGGGGTCGACGTGCGTGTCGGCGACGACGGGGATGGTGCGGTCGGTCAGCGGGAGCTTGATGCGCTTGCCGACGAGGTGCTGGTAGCGCTCGTCGTCGGGGTGGACGGCGACCGCGGTGTCGCCCAGCATCGTCTCGGCACGGGTGGTGGCGACGACCAGCGTCTCCTCCCCTTCGCCGTACTTGATGGAGACGAGCTCGCCGTCGTCCTCCTGGTACTCCACCTCGATGTCCGAGATGGCCGTCAGACAGCGCGGGCACCAGTTGATGATGCGCTCGGCGCGGTAGATCAGCTCGTCCTCGTACAGCTTCTTGAAGATCGTCTGGACGGCCTTGGACAGGCCCTCGTCCATCGTGAACCGCTCGCGGTCCCAGTCGACGCCGTCGCCGAGGCGGCGCATCTGGCCGAGGATCTTGCCGCCGTACTCCTCCTTCCACTGCCAGACGCGGTCGACGAACTCCTCGCGGCCGAGGTCGTGGCGCGACTTGCCCTCCTCGGCGAGTTGCTGCTCGACCTTGTTCTGGGTGGCGATGCCGGCGTGGTCCATGCCCGGCAGCCACAACGCCTCGAAGCCCTGCATGCGCTTGCGGCGGGTGAGGGCGTCCATGAGCGTGTGCTGGAAGGCGTGGCCCAGGTGGAGCGAGCCGGTGACGTTCGGCGGCGGGATGACGATGGTGTACGCGGGCTTGTCGCTCTTCGCGTCGGCGGCGAAGTAACCCCGGTCTACCCAGCGCTCGTACAGCGTCTCCTCTACCTCGGCCGGCGCGTACTGGGTCGGCAGTTCGGTGTTGGGCGCTGAAGGCTGCTGCTGAGCGTTCTCGGTCACGGGGTCAGTTTAGGGGTGTCGCGGGTGTGTCCCGAAACGTGTTTGCTCTGTAACGGTGGGGCCCCCGCCGCCATCTGCGAGCCGTGCCTGGTCCAGGATGTCAGGAACACATAAGCATCTGGAGGGGAACCCAGAGATGAGCTACAACCAGCCGGGCCCGTACGGCGGGCAGCCCCAGCAGCCCGGGCCGTACGGTCAGCCGGGGCCCTACGGCCAGCAGCCGCCGCAGGCGCCCCAGCCCGGCTACGGCTACCCCCAGCAGCCCCCGGCGGCCCCGCAGCCGGGGTACGGCTATCCGCAGCAGCCCCCGCAGGGCGTGCCGCCGCAGCAGAACCCGTACGGGCAGCAGCAGCCGCCCTACGGTCAGCCTCCGTACGGGCAGCAGCCCTACACCGTTCCGCAGCCGCCCGCGCCCGGCGGCGGCAAGAAGAAGACCGGGCTGATCATCGGCGCGGTGGCGGTCGTGGCGGCGATCGGTGTCGGCGTGTACTTCGTGATCGGCGGGGGCAGCGGCAGTGGGGGCGGCGGTGGCATCGCGAACGACGGCGCGCACAAGCTGACGACTCCGGCGACCGTCATCGGCGGCACCTACAAGAAGTCGAACAGCGCCGACAGTTCGGACTCGTTCAGCGACGAGGACAAGGCCGACTTCGAGAAGTGGGGCGTGAAGAACCCGCAGGACGTCAGCGCGGGATACGCCAAGGGCAGCGGGCTGACCGCGACGAACCTGAGCTTCGGCGGCGTCTACGGCACGATCGACGACCCGGAGGCGGTCGTCGACGCCATGTTCGCGAAGGTCAAGTCCGAGGCCGCCAAGGACAAGGACACCAAGGGCAAGCTGCTCGGCAGCCCGCAGGTGGTGCACCCGGCGGGCTTCGCCAACGGCATCATGAAATGCCAGGTGGCCCAGTTCGAGAACGACGGCACCTCGTCGACGAGCGCGGGTGCCCCGAAGACCTTCGAGATGCCGATCTGCATCTGGGGCGACCACAGCACGGTCGCCGACGTCACGTCCTTCAGCCTCGCCTCGCTCACCACCGGCTCGGCCGCGTCGGTCGACGACACGGCGGCGCTGGCGGCCAAGCTCCGCAACGACGTCCGCGTCAAGGTCTGACGGGCGGCGGGCGCCTCAACCGCGAAGGGGCCCCGGTCGGTTGACCGGGGCCCCTTTCGTTTTCGTGCGTTCTCGCCTACGCCGTCTTCTGCTCCCCCGGCCCCCGGCCGTTGCGCGCGTCGCGCGGGATCAGGGTCGGGTTGACGTTGGAGTGGACGACGTCCGCCGTGATGACGACGCGGGCCACGTCCTTGCGGGACGGGACCTCGTACATCACGGACATCAGGACTTCCTCCATGATGGCGCGCAGGCCGCGGGCGCCGGTCTGGCGGAGGATGGCCTGGTCGGCGATGGCCTCCAGGGCCTCGCGCTCGAAGTCCAGCTCCACGCCGTCGAGTTCGAAGAGGCGCTGGTACTGCTTGACCAGCGCGTTGCGCGGCTCGACCAGGATCTGGAGCAGGGCCTCGCGGTCCAGGTTGTGGACCGAGGTGATGACGGGGAGGCGGCCGATGAACTCGGGGATCATGCCGAACTTGACCAGGTCCTCGGGCATGACGTCCTCGAACTGGTCCTTGGCCTCCAGCTCCCGCTTGGAGCGGATCGTCGCGCCGAAGCCGATGCCCTTGGCGCCCGCCCGGGACTCGATGATCTTCTCCAGGCCGGCGAAGGCACCGCCCACGATGAACAGGACGTTCGTCGTGTCGATCTGGATGAACTCCTGGTGGGGGTGCTTGCGGCCGCCCTGGGGCGGGACCGAGGCGGTGGTGCCCTCGAGGATCTTCAGGAGGGCCTGCTGGACGCCCTCGCCGGACACGTCGCGGGTGATGGAGGGGTTTTCACTCTTCCTCGCGACCTTGTCGATCTCGTCGATGTAGATGATCCCGGTCTCGGCCTTCTTGACGTCGTAGTCGGCCGCCTGGATCAGCTTCAGCAGGATGTTCTCGACGTCCTCGCCGACGTAGCCGGCCTCCGTCAGCGCCGTCGCGTCCGCGATCGCGAACGGGACGTTCAGCATGCGGGCCAGGGTCTGCGCGAGGAGCGTCTTGCCGGAACCCGTGGGGCCCAGCAGGAGGATGTTGGACTTCGCCAACTCGATCGCGTCGTCACGGCCGCTGCCGCCGCCGTTCTCGCCGGCCTGGACGCGCTTGTAGTGGTTGTAGACCGCGACGGAGAGGGCCTTCTTGGCCGCCTCCTGGCCGACCACGTAGCCCTCGAGGAACTCGTAGATCTCGCGGGGCTTGGGAAGCTCCTCCCAGCGCACCTCGCTGGTCTCCGCGAGTTCTTCCTCGATGATCTCGTTGCAGAGATCGATGCACTCGTCGCAGATGTACACACCAGGCCCTGCGATGAGCTTCTTGACCTGCTTCTGGCTCTTGCCGCAGAACGAGCACTTGAGCAGATCGCCGCCGTCACCGATGCGTGCCACGGTGTGCTTCCCCTTCGCCTGGGAGACGCCTAGATCCAGCGGCTCCTGGTGCTGCCTATTCCGACGGTACCTTGCCGGGCCCCCCGTTCGGGCCCCCCTTGGCGCGGTTCACTGTGACGTGCAGCGTGTCAAAGCACACCAACCGTGCCAAGGGGCGGCAGACGATACAGCTTCCGCCCGCTTCTTTGTCAGCGGACGGCCGCGTTGTTCATCTTCCGGGTGGAGATGATCTGGTCGATCAGGCCGTACGACAGCGCGTCCTCGGCCGTGAGGATCTTGTCGCGCTCGATGTCCTCGCGGATCTTCTCGATCGGCGTGGTCGAGTGCTTGGCCAGCATCTCCTCCAGCTGCGAGCGCATCCGGAGGATTTCGTTGGCGGCGATCTCCAGGTCGGAGACCTGACCGCGCCCCGTCTCGCTGTAGGGCTGGTGGATCAGCACGCGGGCGTTGGGCAGCGCCATGCGCTTGCCCGGCGAACCGGCGGCCAGCAGGACGGCGGCGGCGGAGGCCGCCTGGCCCATGCAGACCGTCTGGATGTCGGGCTTCACGAACTGCATCGTGTCGTAGATCGCGGTGAGCGCCGTGAAGGAGCCGCCGGGGCTGTTGATGTAGACCGAGATGTCCCGGTCGGGGTCCATCGACTCCAGGCACAGCAGCTGCGCCATGACGTCGTTGGCGGAGGCGTCGTCGATCTGCACGCCGAGGAAGATCACGCGCTCCTCGAAGAGCTTCGCGTACGGGTCGTACTCGCGGATGCCCTGCGAGGTGCGCTCGACGAAGCGGGGGATCACGTAGCGGGACTCGGCGGTGGGACCCGTGTACTCGGCGTGTGTGCGGTCGTACAGGCTGCTGCCGGGGAAGTCGTTCACTGTCTGTCTCCTAGGGGCTGAGGCGGTCGGCTGGGGGCTGTCCTGGGGCCTCAGGCCCCGGTGGTGCCGCCGCCGCCCGGGATGCCGGCAGCCGTGGTGATGACGTCGTCGATGAGGCCGTACTCCTTGGCCTCCTGCGGGTCGAACCAGCGGTCGCGGTCCGAGTCGCGGGTGATCTGCTCGACGGTCTGGCCGGTGTGCTGGGCCGTGAGCTCGGCCATGCGCTTCTTGGTGTGCAGCAGCCGCTCGGCGTGGATCTTGATGTCCGAGGCAGAACCGGCCAGACCGGCGGAGGGCTGGTGGATCAGGATCTCGGCGTTCGGGAGGGCGAACCGCTTGCCCGGGGTGCCCGCGCTGAGCAGGAACTGGCCCATGGAGGCGGCGAGGCCCATGGCGATCGTCATCACGTCGTTCTTGATGAACTGCATGGTGTCGTAGATCGCCATGCCGGCCGTGATCGAGCCGCCCGGGCTGTTGATGTAGAGGTTGATGTCCTTGTCGGGGTCGGCCGCGGCAAGGAGCAGCAACTGTGCGGTGATCTTGTTCGCGATGTCGTCGTCGACCGGCTGGCCGAGGAAGATGATCCGCTCGTTGAGCAGCCGGTTGTAGACCTGGTCGCCGAGGCCACCACCGATGGAAGGCTCGCCGGCGGCGGAGGGCATCAGATTCGTCACGTATCCACCTGCTCGTCTTACGACGGCGCCGGGCCGTCTCACGTGTACTGCCGGGGCAACGGGGACTCCCCTGCCCTCGTACTCATGGACCCTAACGCGCTGGTCCCTCCGGGGAATCCCGGTAACGGGGGTGTTCGCCGGGGGCGTAGCGGCGGGCGCCCCCTCGCCGTATGCGGGGAAGGGCCCGGGGAACACGTCCCCGGGCCCTTCCCCGCGACATCTCCAGGCGCCTCGGGCGTCAGCCCTCGGTCTTCTCCCCGGCCGCGGCGTCCTCGGCCGGAGCGTCCTCGGTGGCCGCCTCCGCGGTGGCCTCCTCGGTCGCCTCGGCGGCCTCGTCCTCCTCGTCGTCCAGGTCGACGATCTCGCCGTTGGTGTCCTTGACCGTGGCGGCCTCGACGACGACCGCGAGGGCCTTGCCGCGGGCGACCTCGCCGACCAGCAGCGGCACCTGGCCGCCCTCGACGACGGCCTGGGCGAACTGGTCGGGGGACATGCCGGAGGAGGCCGCGCGGCGCATGAGGTGCTCGGTGAGCTCCTCCTGGTTGACGTTCAGCTTCTCCTGCTTGACCAGCTCGTCGAGGACGAACTGGGTCTTGATGCCCTTGACCGCCGCCTCACGGGTCTCGGTCTCGAACTCCTCGGCGGTCTTGCCCTGGATCTCCAGGTACTTGTCGAGGGTGAGGCCCATCTGGCCGAGCTGGTGGTGCTCCAGGTTGTGCTTGCGGGTGTTGATCTCGTCCTCGAGCAGCTTCTCGGGGACGGGCACCTCGACGAGCTCCAGCAGCTTGTCCAGGACGCGCTCCTGGGCCTGCGTGGCCTGGTCGTACTGCTTCATGTTCTCCAGGCGCTTGCGGCTGTCGGCCTTGAGCTCCTCGAGGGTGTCGAACTCGGAGGCGAGCTGCGCGAAGTCGTCGTCCAGCTCGGGCAGTTCGCGCGCGGCGACCTGGGTGACCTTGACGGTGACCTCGGCCTCCTTGCCGGCCGCGGAGCCGCCCTTGAGCTCGGAGGTGAAGGTGGCCTCGCCACCCGCCTCCAGGCCCTTCACGGCGTCGTCGATGCCGTCCAGCAGCTCGCCGGAGCCGATGGTGTAGGAAACGCCGCTGGCGATGCCGTCCTCGAGGACCTCGCCGTCGACCTTGGCCTCCAGGTCGATGGTGACCACGTCGCCGTCCTCGGCGGCGCGCTCGACCGGGGAGGTGGAGGCGAAGCGCTCGCGGAGCTGCTCGACCGACTTCTCGATGTCCTCGTCGGTGACCTCGACGGCGTCGACCTCGACCTCGATGCCGGAGTAGTCCGGGATCTCCAGGGCCGGGCGGACGTCGACCTCGGCGGTGAAGTTCAGCGTCTCGCCGTCCTTCAGCTCCGTGATGTCGACCTCGGGCTGGCCGAGGACGTCGATCTCGGCCTCGTTGACCGCCTCGGTGTAGAACTTCGGAAGCGCGTCGTTGACCGCCTCCTCCAGGACCGCACCGCGGCCGAACCGCTGGTCGATGACGCGGGCAGGGATCTTGCCCTTGCGGAAGCCCTTCACCGTGACCTGCTGGTTGATCTTCTTGTACGCCGCGTCGAGGCTGTCCTTGAGCTCCTCGAAGGGCACCTCGACAGTGAGCCGAACCCGGGTCGGGTTCAGGGTCTCCACGGCGCTCTTCACGGTTCGGTCTCCTTGATGGCTGACTTCTCGGATTCTGCCGGGGCCAGAACGGCTCCGGCGGATTCGCCGCCCGGAGGACTGCTTCGTAGAGGAGAGACACACGGGCGTGCAGCTTGCATAGTAACGGCAGCGGCGACACGCCCCAAAGGCGATCAAGGGACGCGATCACCCGAGGTGATCGCGCGGGTGGCCGGTGTTGACCGGCCGCTGGTCGGGGTGGCGGGATTTGAACCCACGGCCTTCCGCTCCCAAAGCGGACGCGCTACCAAGCTGCGCCACACCCCGTCTGGTGCGACACGTAGGGTACATGGCCGCAGGCAGTGGGGCTGCCGCATTTCCCCAGCCGGGGCCGCCGCATTTCCCTCGCCGGGGCGCGCGGGCGGGGCGGCCGGGCAATGCGGTGTGCGGCCGGGCGCGCCGACCCGCTACGATGCCTTCAGTGCCGCGGTCTTTCCGACCTGCGGCGCGCTGTGTGCGGGCGTAGCTCAATGGTAGAGCCCCAGTCTTCCAAACTGGCTACGCGGGTTCGATTCCCGTCGCCCGCTCTGGCATGGCTCAGGCCCAGGTCTGCGGATAAATTTACCCGCAGACCTGGGCCTGAGTCGTCGAATCAGCCGTCCGTGCCCTCCGCGTGCCCGTTCCGCCCAGAGCCGCGGCGCGGGGGTGTCCACTCGTCCGCCGGGCCTGAGTCGTTCGTGGAGGGCGTCAGCCGATCCAGTCCCATTCCTGTTCGGTGCTGCCGAGGCAGTTGTAGATGATCACCTTGGTGTTGTTGGCGGTGCCTCCGCCGCCGGCCGTGGACATGCACTTGCCGGCCTTGATGTTGTAGAGCTGGCCGGTGCTCGAGTAGTCCCACTCCTGCTCGGAGCGGCCGTTGCAGCTCCAGAGGATCACCTCGGTGCCGTTGGCCGTGGCGCCTCCGCCCGCCAGGGACAGGCACTTGCCGCTCTTGAGGTTGCGCAGCTCGCCGGAGGGCGTGGCCTCGAACCAGTACTGCTCATGGCCGGTGCCGCAGGTGTAGATGACGGCGTTGGTGCCGTCGGCCGTGGAGCCGCCGCCGGCCAGCGACAGACAGCGGCCGCTCTTGTAGTTCTGCACCCGCGAGTAGACGTCGACCGCGCCGGCCGAGGGCGCGGACGCCGCCAGGGCCGTGACCGTCAGCGCGCCCGCCGCCAGCGCCGCCCAGGATCTCTTCAGCACGTGAGGGAATCCTTCCGTCGTGCGGGACGCCCTTCGCCCCGCCTTCTTGGCAGGGTGATCTTGGCTCGACGGACTCAGGCCCGAACACAGGGCTTTCAGCCCCTTCGCAAATGAATGCGAGGGGTGGTGCGGGTTAAGGGGGGATTTTCCGTACGGTCCCGCGCGATGACCGGGTGCCCGTTTCCTCCCGGTTTACGAAGAAGATCGACGGCGAACCGGCGGCCGGGGCGCACGTCGCCGCGGGACGGCGGCATGGCGGGAAAGCGCCGCGCCGGCGCCCCGACCGCTCGCGACGGTCAGAAGCTGATCGAGTTGATCGTCTCCGCTATCGAGTTGAGGAAGCGGTTGATCGAAGGGGCCATGCCGGTCGACGCGAGGAAGAAGCCGAACAGGATCGCGACGATGGCGGGTCCGGCCTTGATGGAGCCGCCCCGGATCAACACCACCAGGATGATCGCCAACAGCAGCACCACAGACAGTGAAATGGCCACAACTGATCACACCCTCGGTCGGTCCGCTCTCCCGGCCCGGGGGTGCCCGGCCCGCACACCCCCGCCAGAACCATCGTGCCACCAACCAGGCCCGCGTATGCGGCAGGTGAGGCATCGTCGGCCACACTGTGCCCGACCTTTGCCCGGGCCATGCAGAGGCGACCACTCCCCGCACCCCCGACGCACCCCCAACTCCGGTCTCCCGCACAGGAATTCGACGGCGCACCCGCATTGGAAATTGCCCGGGATCGTTTCCTTGTCCACACAACTCGTTCGCAGGCAATTCGAATTGTCGCCACAGACACATCAAGAGGGCGCGATTTCTGTGGTTTTGTTCTGAATAATCCGGACTAACCGGTGCATAAGGTCAGCGGACGGAGATGTCTACTTCCGCAATTCCCGGGTAACCGAGGGGTTCCTGCGCAGCCTTATGCAGGAATGACATGGACGGTTTTACGAATTCCCACAGACGCCGCTAGGGTTTCCCAGATGTTCGACGCCGCTTCGTCCCCCGGTCATCTCAGAACACCGCTCCCCCCGGCCCGGCCGCCGACGCCCCCACAGCGCGACGCGTTCTTCGACAACGCCAAGTACCTGGCGATCGTGCTGGTGGCCATGGGCCACTCCTGGGAACCGCTCAAGGGCGACAGCCGCGTCCTGGAGGCCGCCTACACCGTCGTGTACGCCTTCCACATGCCGGCGTTCATCATCATCTCCGGCTACTTCTCCCGCAGCTTCGACATGCGCCCCGACCGGCTGCGCCGCCTGATCACCGGTGTAGCGGTGCCGTACATCCTCTTCGAGACGGCGTACTCGCTCTTCAAACGCTACGGCGACCACGACCCGGGCATGTCGGTCAGTCTGCTGGATCCCTGGTACCTGACCTGGTTCCTGGTCGCGCTGTTCGTGTGGCGGCTGACCACCCCGCTGTGGAAGACCGTCCGGTGGCCGCTCCCCCTGGCCATCGCCGTCGCCATGCTCGCGACGCTGTCGCCGGACATCGGTGACGACCTGGACCTGCAGCGCGTCCTGCAGTTCCTGCCGTACTTCGTGCTGGGTCTGTGCATGAAGCCGGAGCACTTCCAGATGGTGCGCACGCGTGCCGTGCGGCTCCTGTCGGTGCCGGTCTTCGCCGGCGCGCTGACGGTCGGCTGGTGGGCGGTGCCACGGATGAACGCCGCCTGGTTCTACCACCGCGACTCCGCCGGGGAACTGGGCGCGCCCTGGTGGTCCGGGCCGGTCATGGTGCTGGCCCTGATGGGCTGTTCGCTGCTGCTGACCGCCTGCTTCTTCGCCTGGGTGCCGGGCCGCAGGATGTGGTTCACGGCGCTCGGCGCGGGCACGCTGTACGGCTATCTGCTGCACGGCTTCGTGGTCAAGGCCGGTGACTTCTACGGCTGGTTCGACCACACGTGGCTGCACGGTCCGCTCGGTGAGATCTTCGTGACCCTCGTCGCGGGCGCCGTCGTCACCCTGCTGTGCACCGCGCCGGTGCGGCGGGTGTTCCGGTTCGCGATGGAACCCGACATGAAGTGGGCGTTCAAGCGGGACGCGGCCGACCTGGCCCGCGACCGCGAGAAGGCCGAGCAGCGGCAGATGGCCAACGCCTAGGGCTGGGGCTGCTCCAGGCCGAGGAGTGCGCGCATCCGGGCGTACTTCTCGGTCAGCCGGGTGCGGGTGGCCCCGTCGGCGAGGCGGGCGAGGCGGGCCGGGTCGGCGTTGTGCGCCAGGTCCGCCTCCTTCACCAGCAGCGCGCCCGGCGTGGCGAGGATCCGCGCGGCGTACTCCTCGGGCGTCTCCCCCGCCCGCTTGGTGACCGCGAGCACGATGTCCTTCGTACGGCGGCTCAACGCGGCCCGCTCCAGCCACCGTTCGCTCAGCGCGTCGTCCTCCACGGCGTCGTGCAGCCAGGCGGCAGCGATCTGCTCGGCGTCGCCGCCCCGCGCGCGCACCCCCTCGGCGACGGCCCGCAGATGCTCGGCGTAGGGCCGGCCCGCCTTGTCGGTCTGTCCCTCGTGGGCGGCCCGGGCGAGGGCCTCCACCTCGGCCAGGGTGAGCCCTTCGGATGTCTCGGTCACTCCTGAAGTGTCTCCCCGCGCAGCGCCGCCCGAGCCGGGAGGGTCGCGGCGAGGACGCCGAGGACGACGATCGTCCCGGCGAACGCCCCGTACACCAGCGGCGGGATGTACGGCCCCTGCCCGGTCAGCCCCTTCGTCATCGGCACCAGGGTGGCCAGCGCGATGCCCGTGCCGAGGACGATGCCGGCGAGGGCGACCAGCAGGGCCTCCCAGCGGATCATGCGCAGCACCTGGCGGCGGGTGGAGCCGATCAGCCGAAGCGTGCCGAGTTCACGGCGCCGGTCGAGGACGGTCATGACCAGCGTGTTGACGGCGGCGACGGCCGCGAAACCGCCGAGGACGCCCGCCATCACGGCGTTCGCCCAGGCGTTCAGCTCCCGGTCGACGGACTGGGCGGCGGTGTAGTCGCCGCGGTCGAGGACGGTGCCGAACGCCTTCAGTCCGGCATGTGTACCGCCCCTGGTCCACAGCTCCATGTCGAAGGCGGAGCTCACATGGGTCGCCAGGTCGGCGTGTGACAGGGTGACCTGGGCGAGTCCCATACCGCGTCCGTACGTCGCCGTGACGACCGGGCTCGCCTTGGTGCCGTCGGGCAGCCGGAGGTGGAGGCGGTCGCCGACGTGGACGTGGGCACTCTGGGCGAGGGAGGCGTCGACGGCGATCTCCCCACGGCCCAGGGCGAGTCGGCCGTGCTTGACGTCCAGGTTCTGTACGGCGGTCAGGTCGCGGACCGTGCCCGTGACGCCCTGTGCGGTGGCCGACTCCAGGGCGCCGGAGGCCGGGACGAGGACCGACGACTTCAACAGGCCGACGGCGGCGGTGACTTCGGGGGTGCGCGCGGCCTGCCGTACGGCGTCCGGGGGCAGGCCCGGGTCGGCGGTGACGACGTGGTCGGCGAGGATGCCGGCGTGCTGCTGGTCGGCGGTGACGCGTTCCTCGCTGGTGTGCAGGAAGACCAGGACCGAGGAGAACGCCATCGCCAGCACGATCGGGGTGATCGCGGAGGCCAGACGGCGGGCGTTGCTGCGGGAGTTGGCGGCGGCCAGCACCGCCGGGGCGCCCGCGCCGCGCAGGGGCAGACCGAACAGGCCGGCGCAGGCACGGGCGACGAGGGGGCCGAGCAGCGCGACGGCCAGCATGAAGAGGAAGACGATGCCGAGGGCCGTGTTGGCCGCGTCCTCACCGGTGAGGGAGGCGGCCAGGCCCGCGCAGACGAAGCCGCCGGCCGCCGCGGCGATGCCGAGCGGGGTACGGATCCAGCCGATGCGCAGCCGCTCCACGGACGCCTCGCCGAGGGCCTGGCCCGGCTTGATGCGGGAGGTGCGGTGGGCGGCCGTGTAGCCGGAGACGAGGGCGGTGAGCAGGACCGCGCCGGCCGCGGAGACCAGCGGGATCCAGGAGACGGACAGGTGGACCGCCTCCGGGACCGCGCCTTTGTGTTTCAGCTGCCCGAACCACCAGTGGGCCAGGGCGGTTCCGGGCAGGCAGCCGAGCGCCCCGGCGAGCGGGGCGACCAGGAGGGTCTCGGTGGCGATCGTGCGGCGGATCTGGCGCGGGGTGGTGCCGATCGCGCGCAACAGGGCGAACTCGCGGGCACGTTGGCCCACCGCGAGGGCCACGGTGCCGGCCGCGGTGAAGACGGCGACCATGGTGGCCACTCCGCCGAAGGAGCCGCCGATGCCGATGAGGGTCTCCTTCGCCTCGGCCAGCGTGGGGTCCTCCACCGCGCCCCGGTCCCGCCCGGTGTGCACCTTGGCGTGGCCCCGGAGGGCGTGCTCCACCTGGGACTTGAGGGCGGCGGTCGGGACGCCGGGCCTGGGGAGCACGGCGATGGCGTCGATGCGGTCGGGGTGGCCGGAGACGCGCACGGCCACGGAGTCGGTGAACCAGGCGGTGCCTGCGGGGGTGTCGGTCGTACCGGAGACGCGGTAGGTGCCGGTTCCGGCCGGGGTGGTGAGGGTGACGCGGTCGCCGACTCGGGCCCGGGGCAGGACGACCTCGCCGGGGCCGGGCGCCCGGCCGGCGGTGAGCCGCTCGCCGGTGAAGACGGTGGAGCCGAAGCCGTGGGCGGTGAGGGCGGTGCCGTGCGGGCCGCGCACGGGGAAGGTGAGGTCGGCCACGGCGGTACGGGCGCCCGGGACCGAGGCCGCCCTGCGCACCATGTCGGCGTCGAGGCGGGCGCGGTCGGGGACCGGTTCGCTGTCGGCGTCGTCGCCGTGGCCGTAGGGAGCGCGCTGGTCGGCGGCGGCCACCACGGGGGCGGCGGCGTACCGGGCGGGCGGGACGGAGGCCCGGATTCCGGTTTCCAGGAGGATGCCGCAGGCCGAGACGACCATCGCGGCCATCACCAGGGCCACGAAGGTGCCGGCGAACGCGGCGGGGCGGAAGCGGAGGGCCGCGCGGGCGAGGCCGTTGGGGGCGAACATCAGGCGGCCGCCTTGGCATAGGGCCGGGAGGCGGTGAGGGCCGTCATACGGGCGGCGATCTCGGCGGGGGTCGCGCGGTCGAGGCTGGCGGCCATCTCGCCGTCGGCCAGGAACAGGACGCGGTCCGCCCAGGAGGCCGCCGTCGGGTCATGGGTGACCATCACCACCGTGGCGCCGTGCACGTCGACGGCCCGGCGCAGGAGGGCGAGGATCTCGGCCGCCGTCGTCGTGTCCAGGGCGCCGGTCGGCTCGTCGGCGAAGACGACGTCGGGGCGGGTGACCAGGGCGCGGGCGATCGCGACCCGCTGCTGCTGGCCGCCGGAGAGCTGGCCGGGGCGGCGGCGGGCCTTGTCGGCGAGGCCGACCTGTGCGAGGACCTCGGCGGTGCGGCGGCGGTCGGGACGGTGGCCGGCCAGGCGGGTGGGCAGGGCGACGTTCTGTTCGACCGTGAGGGAGGGCAGGAGGTTGAAGGCCTGGAAGACGAAGCCGAGGCGGGTGCGGCGCAGAGCCGTCAGCTTGTTCTCCTTCATGCCGGTGATCTCCGTGCCGCCGAGGCGGACGGTGCCGGAGGTGGGACGGTCCAGGCCCGCCGCGCACTGCAGGAACGTGGACTTGCCGGAGCCGGAGGGGCCCATCACGGCGGTGAAGGTGCCGGGCGCGAGGGTGAGGTCGATGCCGCGCAGGGCGTGGACAGCGGTGCGGCCGCGGCCGTAGCGGCGGGTGACTCCGTGCAGTTCCACGGCCCAATCGGCAGCCATGTCTGTCCTTCCGGTCCGTTGTCGTTCGGGGATGCTTCGAACGTACGGATGCGGAGGGCGGGCGGGCGATGAGGGCGGCTGGCGGATGCGGGCGGGGGAAAACCCCACCGAGGTCCCACCGGCCGCTCGGGTCAGCGGGCCGCTGCCGCCGTGGGGCCTTCCCGGCAGATCAGCAGCAGCGCCCGGTCGTCGTTCACGTCCTTCGCCACCGCCTCGATCAGGTGCCAGGCGGCGCCGTGGAAGCCGCCCGCGACATAGCGGTCGGCCTCTCCGGTCAGGCGGTCGATGCCCTCGACGATGTCCCGGTCGGAGGTCTCCACCAGGCCGTCCGTGAACAGCATCAACACGTCTCCGGCGCGCAGCGAGCCCTTCACGGGGTCGAACTGGGCGCCGTCGTACACACCGAGCAGCGGGCCCTCGGCCGCCTTCTCCTCCCAGCGGCCGCTGCCCGCGCTCAGTTGGAGGCCCGGCGGATGACCGGCCGAGTAGAGCTCGTAGTCGCCGGAGTCGAGGTCGAGGACCAGGTGGATGGAGGTGGCGAAGCCCTCGTCCCAGTCCTGACGGAGCAGGTAGCCGTTCGCGGCCGGGAGGAAGGCGTGCGGCGGGAGCGAGCCCAGCAGGCCGCCGAAGGCGCCCGAGAGCAGCAGCGCGCGGGAGCCGGCATCCATGCCCTTGCCGGAAACGTCCGTGAGGACGACCTCCAGGGTGCGGCCGCCGTTGGTCCGGGCCGCCACCACGAAGTCGCCGGAGAAGGACTGGCCGCCGGCCGGCCGCAGAGCCATCTCCCGGTGCCAGCCGTCCGGCAGCTTCGGCAGCTTGCTCTGCACCCGGATCCGCTCGCGCAGGTCGAACAGCATCGTGCCGCCGCGCCGCCAGGGCACGCCGACCCGGCTGCGGAACTGCGCGACCAGCAGCCCGAAGAAACCACAGGCGGCGACGACGAGCACCACGCCCGGGGTGACCCGCGAGGGTCCCTCGGTGTACGGGCCCAGCTTCACCGACTCCACGATCAGTGCCGTGGCCGCCGCCGCGTACAGGGCGAGCAGGCTGGCGGGGCGCAACAGCAGACCGCCGGCGACGATCGGCACGACCAGGGCGGCCGGGGAGCACCACACGGAGTTGGCGAGGGTGACGCCCGCGATCACCGGGACGGTGAGGAACAGCCCGGCGAGGGCGAACCAGTCCGAGCCGTCCCCGCGGAAGTAGTCCACGGCGCTTTTGCGCAGGCCGGTGCGGACCCGGTGCCACTGCATCCTCAACCGGGCCGTGAACGTCTCGGCCTCCGCGCGCCGCTCTCGTCCTGCTGTCATTAGTTCGGGACCCTATCCATCGGACCTGCTGCTTGGCACGGGAGGTCCCACTTGTCCCCCGTCCGAGGCTCAACTTCACAGTGAACTTCACCGAAAGCCGTCGCGCGGGCGTCAAGCCGAAATTCCCTCGCTCGTCCCGCAATGCCCTGGTAGGCATGGTTCATGCGGACTGACGTGCGAGTGCTGGCAGCTGAGAACTGGGATGAGTGGTACGACACCTTGATCCGCGCCTTCGGTGGGGTTCCGGAGCCCGCCGAGGAGCGGGCGCTGTGGCGGGAGCTCACCGAGCCGGACCGGGCGATCGGGGTCTGGGACGGTGACATCTGCGTGGGGACGGCGGGGGCGTTCCGCTTCCGGCTCACCGTGCCGGGCGGCAGCGCCGTGCCCGCGGCCGGCGTGACCATGGTGAGCGTGGCCGCCACGCACCGGCGGCGCGGGGTGCTCACGTCCATGATGCGGCGGCAGTTGGCGGACGTACGGTCCTGGGGCGAGCCGCTGGCCGTGCTGACGGCCTCGGAACCCGCGATCTACGGGCGGTTCGGGTACGGCGCCGCTACGTTCCACGCCAACGCCGAGATCGACACCACCCGGGTACGGCTGTCCGTGCCGGACGGCACCGATGACGTACGGCTGCGGTACGCCGAGCCGGCCGACGCGCTCGACGCCTGCGAGGCCGTGTACGCCCGGCTGGTCGCCCGGCGGCCGGGGATGGTGGCGCGGGTCCCGGGCTGGGAGCGGCTGTGGGTGCTCGATCCGGAGAGCGAGCGGGACGGCGCCTCGCCGCTGCAGTGCGTGCTCGCGGAGCGGGACGGGGAGGTCGTCGGGTACGCGCGGTTCCGGGTCAAGCCGGACTGGGAGCCCGCGGGGCCCCACGGGACGGTCGTCGTGCAGGACGTGGACGCGCTGGACCCAGCGGCGCACGCGGCGCTGTGGCGGTTCCTGTTCGGCATCGACCTGACCTCGAGGATCGACGCGCGGCGCCGGCCGGTGGACGAGCCGTGGCAGTACCTGGTCTCCGACATCCGCCGCTGCTCGCTGCTCGTGCGGGACTCGCTGCACGTACGGCTGGTGGACGTCGGGGCCGCGCTGGAGACTCGGACCTACCAGACGCCGGTGGACGTGGTGTTGGCGGTCGAGGACGCCTTCTGCCCCTGGAACAGCGGCCGTTGGCGACTGACCGGCGATCCGAAGGGCGCGTCCTGCGCACGCACCGAGGACGCCGCCGATCTCGCCCTGTCGGTACGGGAGTTGGGCTCGGCCTACCTCGGCGGCGTGAGCCTGGACGCACTCGCCGCGGCCGGCCGGGTACGGGAGCTGCGCCAGGGCGCCCTGGCAGAGGCGTCCCTCGCCTTCGCCTCCACGGTCGCCCCGTGGCTGCCGCACGGGTTCTAGGTCACGGCGTCTGGCAGGTCGGGCACCAGAAGAGGTTGCGGGCGGCGAGGTCGGCGGTGTGGATCTCGCCGCCGCAGATGTGGCAGGGCAGGGTGGCCCGCCGGTAGACGTACACCTCGCCGCCGTGGTCGTCGACGCGGGGCGGACGGCCCATCGCCTCGGGCGTGTGCTCGGGGCGGACGGTGTCGATCCGGTTGTGGCGCACGCCCTCGTGTATCAGCTCGACCAGGTCCGTCCAGATCAGCCACCACTCGGCGGGCGTGATGTCCCGGCCCGCGCGGTAGGGGTCGATCCGGTGCCGGAAGAGGACCTCGGCGCGGTAGACGTTGCCGACGCCTGCGATCACCTTCTGGTCCATGAGCAGCGCGGCGATCGTCGTACGGCTGCGGGAGATCCGCCGGTACGCCGCCTCCGGGTCGGCGTCGTCCCGGAGCGGGTCGGGGCCGAGGCGCGCGTGTATCGCCTGCTTCTCGGCGTCGGTGATGAGCGCGCAGGTGGTCGGGCCGCGCAGGTCCACGTACGAGGTGGCGTTCGCGAGGCGCAGCCGGACCGTGTCGGTGGGCGGCGGCGCGGGGGCGTCACCGAAGGCGACCTTGCCGAACAGGCCCAGATGGATGTGGACCCATTCGGCGTCGCGGAAGCCCAGGAAGAGGTGCTTTCCGTGGGCCTCGGTACGGGTGAGCCCGGCCCCGTCGAGCAGTGCGGCGGCGTCGGAGAACTTGCCCTGGGGGCTGGTCACGCGGGGTGCCGTGCCGGAGAAGCGGTCGACGTAGTCCAACGCCAGCCGGTGGATCGTGTGCCCCTCTGGCACGGTGCGTGTTCCTTTCCGGCCCTCGGTTCAGTCCTGCTGCGGGTGGTGCGCGGGGATCGGGGGCAGATCGCCCGTCGTCTCGTACGCCGAGAGCATGTCGATCCGGCGCTGATGGCGCTCGTCGCCGGAGAACGGCGTGTTCAGGAAGATCTCGACGAACTTCGTCGCCTCCTCCTGGGTGTGCATGCGCCCGCCCACCGCGACCACGTTGGCGTTGTTGTGCTGGCGGCCCAGGGATGCGGTCTCCTCGCTCCAGGCCAGCGCCGCGCGCACGCCCTTCACCTTGTTCGCCGCGATCTGCTCGCCGTTGCCCGAACCGCCGATCACGATGCCGAGGGAGTCGGGGTCCGCGGCCGTCCGCACCGCGGCGCGGAGGCAGAAGGGCGGGTAGTCGTCCTGGGCGTCGTAGATGTGCGGGCCGCAGTCGACGGGGTCGTGGCCGGCCGACTTCAGCCACTCGACGAGGTGGTTCTTGAGTTCGAAGCCGGCATGGTCGGAGCCGATATACACGCGCATGGCTCCGAGTGTGACACGGCCGTTTCCGGGCAGCAGCTCCGGGTGGCGACCAGGAGAAATCCAGACCCGACCATGGAACCTCAAAGAAAGCTCAAGTAACAATCTGGATTCATAGGTTCACCAAGTCCTTTGCCTCCGATTCACTGGACCGACTTGTACGTCACCAAGGTGGCGCAGTACGGAAGTCCCCACACCCGGCGCAAAGGAATTCCCCCCATGACTGGTCTCCAGGCCGGACTCAAGAACCGACATCTGTCGATGATCGCCATCGGCGGTGTCATCGGAGCGGGCCTCTTCGTCGGCTCCAGCTCCGGTATCGCGACGGCCGGACCCGGCATCCTGCTGTCGTACGCCCTCGTCGGCACGCTCGTCGTGCTCGTGATGCGGATGCTCGGCGAGATGTCCGCCGCCAACCCGACCTCCGGCTCCTTCTCCGCCCACGCCGACCGGGCGCTCGGCCGCTGGGCCGGGTTCTCCATCGGCTGGCTCTACTGGTTCTTCTGGGTGGTGGTGCTCGCGGTGGAGGCCACCGCCGGCGCCAAGATCCTCGAGGGCTGGATCCCGGCCGTCCCGCAGTGGGGCTGGGCGCTCATCGTGATGGTGGTGCTGACCGCCACCAACCTCGTCTCGGTCGGTTCCTACGGCGAGTTCGAGTTCTGGTTCGCCGGCATCAAGGTCGTCGCCATCGGCGCGTTCATCGTGGTCGGCGCGCTCGCGGTGGCCGGTGTGCTGCCGGGCGTCGACAGCGACAAGGCGGGCCTGGGCAACCTCACCGAGCACGGCGGCTTCCTGCCCCACGGCCCCGGCGCGATCCTCACCGGTGTGCTGCTGGTCGTCTTCTCCTTCATGGGCAGCGAGATCGCCACGCTGGCCGCGGGCGAGTCGGAGGACCCGCAGCGGGCGGTCACCAAGTCGACGAACAGCATCATCTGGCGTATCGCGGTCTTCTACCTGGGCTCGATCCTCGTCGTCGTCTCGCTGCTCCCCTGGAACGACCCGTCCATCAAGGAGAAGGGCTCGTACGTCGCCGCCCTCGACTCCCTGGGCATCGCGCACGCCGGCCAGATCATGAACGTCATCGTGCTGACCTCGGTGCTGTCCTGTCTCAACTCCGGCCTCTACACGGCCTCCCGGATGGCGTTCTCGCTGGGCGAGCGGGGCGACGCGCCGAAGGCGTTCGCGCGGACGACCTCGCGGGGCGTGCCGCTTGCGGCGATCGTCGCGTCGGTCGTCTTCGGTTTCGTGGCCGTGTTCTTCAACTACCGGTTCCCGGACTCGGTGTTCCTCTTCCTGGTCAACTCCAGTGGCGCGGTGGCCCTGTTCGTGTGGCTGGTGATCTGCTTCTCGCAGCTGCGGATGCGGCGGATCATCCAGGCCGAGGCGCCGGAGAAGCTGGTCGTGAGGATGTGGCTGTATCCGTATCTGACCTGGGCCACGGCCGCGTTGATCGTCTTCGTGCTCGGGTACATGCTGACCGACACCGAGCACGACGGCCGGGAGACCGTGCTGCTGTCCCTGCTGGTGGCGGCGGTCGTGCTGGTGGTCGCGCTGGTGCGGGAGAAGGTGCGCGGGGGCCGTACGGCCGCGGGTGCGGCTTCCGTCGAGGCGCGGGACGAGGTCAGGGCGGGCTAGAGGATCTTGAAGCTGTCCTTCACCTTGTCGTAGGTCTTCAGGGCCTGGGGCTCGATGGCCGTGTGGTACCAGGTGTTGATCTGGTACGACCGTCCTTCCTGGTTGAAGCCCAGGAGGCGGGCGTGCCAGTTCACGCCGTTGAGGGTGAAGGTGTACTCCCAGACCACGGCGGGGTCGCCGCGGAAGGTGGTCTCTTCCAGACGGATCTTGCGGTAGTCCTGGCCCTGGTGGGCGTTCTGCTCCGACTGCTGCCAGGTCCGCATCAGGTTGTCGCGGGCGAGGGAGGACTTGGCGACGAGTTCCTGGGCGCCGTCGGGGGAGGTGTAGTGGACCTCCGCGCCCGTCATCACGTTCCGGCGCCAGCCCCTGGGGGTCGCCCACGCGTAGCCGCCGGCCTCCTCGTGCGTGCCGGGCGGCAGGCTGGGGGGCCGGGCGGTGCCCTCGACCGTGGGCGACGGGCTGCCGCCGACGGTCGGCGTCGTCGAGGAACCGGCGCGCCGGTCGTCCGGAGACCCGGAGTTGGACAGCAGGACGGCCGCCACGACGACCCCGGCGGCGACCACACCGACACCGGCGAGGACGGCGGTACGACGGCGGTGGCGGCGCGGGGCGACGGGGGCCGCGGGAGGGGGCGCCTCGGGTGTGCGGAGGGGGTGCGGGCCGAGGGCGGGACGTTGGGTGGCGGTGTTGGGGGCGGTCGGCTGCGCGGAGAGGCCCGACGGAATCTCGGACCGGGCCTCGGAGCGCAGTTCCGAGGGGACTTCGGTGGAGGCGTTGGAGGCGGCGGGGGCGGCTGCGTGGAGTTGACGGGCCTCGGGAGCGGTGGGGTACGGCGACTCGGACGGTTCTGAGGGGGTCTCCGGGTCCGGGGACGAGACACGGGTGGGCCGTGGGGTGTGCGTCGTGTCGCGACGGAAGTCATGGGTGGCCGTCTGCTCCTGCGGCGCCGCGTCCTCCACGGGTTCGGGCTGCCGGGGCTCACGGGCGGCGTGAACGAGCCGGGTACCCAGGTAGCGCGGGGTGGGCGCCTCGGACGGGTGCCACGGCGAGGACGCCGCCGGGTCAGCTCCGTCGACCGGTTCGGGCGTCTGAGGCTCCCTCGTCGTTCCTGCCCCGGCATCTCGGGACGACCCACGTGCCGTATCAGTGGCGTCCACACCTGAAGCACCGGTCCCGGCGCTCACCTCCGTACCCGCGGCCACGAAGGTCCTCGGAGCCACCGAAGCTCCCGTAGCCCCGGAGGCCGTCGGAGCCATCGAAGCTCCCGAGGTCTCCGAAGCCCCCAACGGCCCCTCGTCGCCCGTCAGTTGCCCCGCCTCAACCCCCGCAACCCCAGCCCGAGCCCCGGCCCCGGCCCCGGCCCCGGCCCCACCGTCCCCCTCTCCCCCACCCACCCGCACCGTCGGGGTAGGCGTGGGGAAGGCCACCGGGTGCAAGGCGGACGTCAGTTCATCCAGGCCGGGGCGGATCTCTGGTTCCTTTTCCAGGAGGGCGGCGAGGATGGGGCGTAGGGGGCCCGCCGCGGCCGGGAGGGCGGGTTCCTCGTAGAGGACCGCGTGGAGCGTCGCCAGCGTGGTGTCGCGGGAGAACGGGGAGCGGCCGCCCAGCGCCGCGCAGAGCGTCGCGCCGAGGGACCAGACGTCCGAGGGCGGGCCCTGGGGCCTGCCGGAGATCCGCTCGGGGGCCATGTAGTCGGGGGAGCCGACCAGCATGCCGACCATCGTCAGCGCCTTGGCGTCCTGGAGCGCCGCGATACCGAAGTCCGTGAGGACCACCCGCTCCCCCGCGGCCTCCACCAGGACGTTCCCCGGTTTGATGTCCCGGTGCAGCACCCCCCGTGCGTGCACCTGACGCAGGGCGGCGACCAGGCCGAGGCCTATCCGGGCCGTCTCACGGGGACTCAGGGATCCCGACTCCACCATGATCCGCTCCAGGGAGCGGCCCTCCACCAACTCCATGACGATCCACAGCCGTTCGCCCTCGTCCACGACGTCGTACACCCGCACGACATTGGGGTGGTCGATCCGCGCCGTCGCCCTGGCCTCGCGCAGAGTGCGTTCGCGGCGGGTGCGGGTGTCCTCGGCGTCCAGGCCGTCTATCCGCATTTCCTTGATCGCGACCGGGCGGTCCAGCATTTCGTCGGCCGCCCGCCACACCCGCCCCATTCCCCCCTGCCCGATAATCGCGCCCAATCGATAACGCCCGTTCACCAGCAGCCCTGGAACACCGCCACCGCTCATATTCCCCGGCAAACCGCTGCACCCCCTCAACGACCGCCCCAACGGAAACACAATAGTCACACTTAGTGCCGTACCAGCATAGTGCGGAGAAATCTTGTGGTACCTCTTCAAGTACTGCGAATTCAGGCGCAGCTCAGGGGGACGCAAGGGGGACGAACATGAGTTCTCGTCGTACGACGGCCATAGCGGGATCACTGGTCACTGCGGCTTTTTCGGCCGTGCTGATCCTTTCCTGCACGGCCAGCGCCGACGATCAGGGGCCCGGGAGCAGCCAGGGGGGAAAGGCCATGGACGCGGCCCCGGCAGGCGTCAAGCTGACGACTCTCCTGCCTTCGAAGATCTCGGTGGACAACAGCACGCAGAAGACGGCGATCACCGCCACGGTGAAGAATCAGGGGACCAAGGACAGCGGAAAGATCCAGCTTCTGGTCGTCGGTTTCGACGGCCTCACCGTAAAGAACGTCCAGGGCTGCTCCGCGATCGGGAAGAATGACCTTCCCGCGGGGTCGAACAGCGGATTCGCCTGCCCGATCGACAATCTGGCGGCCGGAAAATCGAAGTCGTACGCCGTGGACGCCACGTACGACCTGAAAAAGCAGGGCAAGATCTGCCTGCCCGTCCAGGCCGGTGACGGGAAGAAGACGTACTGGCAGCAAGGCCCGGTGCCGTTCGGTACGACGAATCCGTCGCCGAACGCCCCGGCCACCCCGCTGCTCCTGGGCACCGACAACAAGCCGGTGGCACCGAGCGGCGGCGAACTGCCCAAGACCGGTGTCGGACAGGATCTGCTGCCGCTCGGCGCGGCGGGCGCGGCGCTGCTGACGGCCGGCGCGGCCGGACTGTGGTGGTCGACCCGGCGGCCCGCCCGACAGCTGCGCGGCTGAGCACGGCCACCGCGGGCCGGGGCGTGCGAGCGTCCCGGCCCGTGGCTTCACCTCACGTCACTTCACTTCATCCCACTTCACTTCATCCCCCTTCACCCGAAAAGCTGACGGCGGGTGTCAGGTTATGCGGGCAGCATGCTGGTCATGACCTCCGTCGACAACACCGCGACCCCCCGTTTCCTCCGCCCCGGCGACCCCGGCTACGACGACGAACTCGCCGGTTTCCAGACCGGGTTCGCCCAGCGCCCCGCCGTGGTCTGCGCCGCCGGGACCGCCGAGGACGTGATCGCCGCCGTGCGGTACGCGGCGGACCGGGGTCTGCCGATCGGCGTCCAGGCCACCGGACACGGACTGCCCGGCGGCTTCGAGGGCGGCGTCCTCGTCACGACGAAGCGCATGGACCGGGTCACCGTCGACGCGGAAGCGCGCACCGTGCGCGTCCAGGCCGGCGTCCGCTGGGGCCAGGTCGTCGCGGCCGCCGAACCGTACGGGCTCGCGCCGCTCAACGGCTCCGCGCCGGGCGTCGGCGCCGTCTCCTACACGCTGGGCGGCGGACTGAGCATCCTGGCACGGGAGTTCGGCTACGCGGCCGACCATGTGCGCTCCCTGGACGTCGTCACGGCGGACGGGCGACTGCGGCACGTCACCCGGGAGTCGGACCCCGACCTGTACTGGGCACTCCTCGGCGGCGGCCACAACTTCGGCGTCGTCACCGAGTTGGAGATCGGTCTCGTACCGGTGCGGACCCTTTACGGCGGCTCGGTGGCCTTCGACGGGCGGGAGACCGATCCGGCAGTCCTGCTACGGGCGTACGAGGAGTGGACGCGGACCGTGCCCGACGGGCTGACCTCGTCCTTCGCCGCCGTACCGTACCCGGACCTGCCGGCGCTTCCGCCGCATCTGCGGGGGCGGTACGTCGTCTCCGTGCGGGTCGCCCACACGGGAGCCGACGGCCAGCGGATCTGCGCGCCGCTGCGGGAGTTCGGGCCGGTGATCGCCGACTCGCTGCGGGAGATGCCGTACGCCGAGAGCCACACCATCCACAGCGACCCGGACTTCCCGCACGCCTACTACGGCGACAGCGCGGTGCTGAGCGAGCTGGACGTCGACCGGGCCGCCGGAGTGCTCGCGCGCACCGGGCCGGACGCGGGTGGGCCGATGTCCGTCGTGCAGGTCAATCATCTGGGCGGGGCGCTCGCGCGGCCCGCGCCGAACTCGGTGCCGTACCGCGAAGGGCGGTTCCTGGTGCGGCTGTTGACGGTCGGGGACCGTCAGCAGGCGCGGGCGGTGCTGGACCCGGCGTTCGCGCTGCTCGCGCCGGTCACCCTCGGCCGGGCGCTCAACTTCGCGTTCGGGGCCGGGGACCGGACCGAGGGGCTGTACGACGACGGGACGCGCAAGAGGCTCGCCGGGCTGAAGGCCCGGTACGACCCGGCGAACCTCTTCCGCAGGACCTACGACGTCAGCGCCTGACCAGCTTCCAGGCGGCGGGCATGACGCCCATCGCCAGGGCCGCCTTCAGGGCGTCGCCGATCAGGAACGGGGTGAGGCCGGCCGCGATCGCGGCGGAGAGGGACATGTCGGCCGCGTAGGCCAGGTACGGGACGCCGACGGCGTAGATGAGGGCCTCGCCCAGCAGCATCGTGCCCGCCATGCGCACCACGGAGCGGTCGGCGCCGCGGCGGGCCAGGGCGCCCACGACGGTCGAGGCGAGCAGCATGCCGAGGATGTAGCCGAAGGAGACGGACGCGCCGGAGCTGCCACCGGCGAACCACGGCACACCGGCGAGCCCGGCCAGCGCGTACAGGACGAGCGAGGCCAGGCCGCGGCTCGCGCCGAGCGTCGTGCCGACCAGCAGCGCGGCGAAGGTCTGGCCGGTCACCGGGACCGGGGAGTGCGGGACGGGCACCGAGATCTGGGCCGCGAGACCGGTGAGCGCCGCGCCGCCGAGCACGAGCGCCACGTCCCGGACACGGGACGCGGGGAGCAGGTCGGCGAGGACCTCGCGGGGGCGGACGGTGGCGGCAGCGGTGCTCATGGGGACTCCGCGGGTGACGGGGGCATGCAGGGACAGGGTGACGTTAACCCGGCGCCTGGAAGTGATCACCGTCAGCGCTCGACAAAGGGTGGAGCGACAGCTTGGTGGGCTCCGGACAAAGAGTGCTGGTTACACCCGGTTCGGCGTGACACCGGTCACTGTGGCAGGGACGTCCGCCTCACGTGACGGGCTGGAGTCCGGACTGTCGAATCCCACCAAATGAATCCTAGTGGTCTGGTCGGATTGACCGTTTCTCGCCTACCCTTCGGAACATGGTCGCCCAGTCCCGGTACTTCACGTCGCGTCGCTATGTCGACCTGCGACGCCAGGGGACCGCCACCTGTTGCCGCGCACGACTCAGCACGAGCGGCTGAGGCGGGTTCCGGCGCGCCTCACGCTCCGAGACGTGTCGGCCCCCGTTCCCGAGGACGTTTTCCCATGCCCCGTACCGCGGCTCCCCCTGTCACCTCCCCCTCCTCCACCTCCCGGCGCCGGACGAGCGCCAGTGTCGTCCTGCGGTCCGTGCTGGAGCACGGGCCGGTGGCGCGCTCCACCATCGCCCGGCTGACCGGGCTGTCACCGGCGTCGGTGACGGACTACTGCGCCCGTTTCGCCGAACTCGGCCTGATCCGTGAGGCGTCCGCGCCCCGGCGCTCGAACGGCGTGGGGCGTCCGCACGTCCCCGTCGACCTGGACGACTCGCGGTTCGTGGTCGGCGGAGTGCATGTGGCCGTGCCGTACACCACGGTCGCGCTGCTCGATCTGCGCGGGCGGGTGGTGGCCCGGCGGGAGCTGCGGCACGAGCGGACCGATCCGGGCTGGGTGCTGGCGCGGGCCGCCGAGGGGCTCGGCGCCCTGCTGGCCGAGGCACCGCGCTGCCGGCCGCTGGGGGTCGGTGTGGCCGTCGGCGGCTGGGTGGACCGGGAGTCCGGGACCGTCGTGGAGCATCCGATGCTCGGCTGGCGTGAGGTGGCCGTGCGGGAGGTGCTGGGCGAGCGCACCGGGCTGCCGGTCCATGTGGACGGGCACGCGCGGGCGTTGGTCAACGGGGAGCGGCTGTTCGGGGCGGCCCGGGACGGCGGGAGCGTGCTGCATCTGTTCGTGGGCAACGTGGTCGACGCGGCGTTCGCCACCCATGACGAGGTGCACCACGGGCCGCGGTCGCAGGCGGGCGCCATCGCCCATCTGCCGGTGCCGGGCGGTACGGAGCCCTGCGCGTGCGGGCGGATCGGCTGCCTGCAGGCCGAGTTGAGCGAGCGGACGCTGGTGCGGCGGGCGCGCGGGGCGGGTGTCGTGGCGGGCGTCAACCCGATGCACGTGGTCATGGCGGCCGCCGCGGGCGACCGGGAGGCCGTGCGGCTGCTGGTGGAGCGGGCCGGGGCCGTCGGGCGGGCGGCGCGGCTGCTGCTGGACGTGCTGAACCCGGAGACGGTCGTGGTGACCGAGGTGGGGATCATCCACCGGCAGGACTGCCTCGACGCGCTGCGCGAAGGGGTCGGCGCGGAACGGGCGGCGTCCGTCGTTCCGACCAGTTTCCCGGATTCCGTCCTCGCGGTAGCCGGTGGTTCGGTGGCGCTCGACGTGCTCTACCGGGATCCGCTGGCGGCCTCACCTCGGGCTATTTAATTCAGAAACTCCGAATGTTGACAGGGGGCGTTCATGGCCGGGAACATCCTGGTCATGAGCCTGTTCGTGAGCTGTCGCACCCTTTGTTGCTGACACATTGCCGCGTGTGAAGCGCTCATTTCCCCCTGCGTGAATTCTGTGTGACCCCCTTTGCCGGGCCCCCCTTTGCCGGGCCTGGTTCCGCCTGGAATTCCGCGCGTTTTCTTTCCCGCTTGTGTTTCCGAACTCACGGAGTCCCACCATGCCTTCCTCGTCTGCTTCGGGTGTCGACCGACGGCTCTTCCTCACCTCCCTGTTCGGTGCCGCCGCCGGTGTCGCCGGGCTCAGCGGCTGCGCGAACGGCAGCGCGTCCGCCGACACCGGCAAGGGCGCGTTGTCCGCCCCGCTCGCCGACAAGGTCCCGGCCGACACCAGCCTGAAGATCGCCTCGTACCAGAACACCGAGCAACTGCAGTTCAAGCTGGCCAAGTTGGGCGAGCTGCCGTTCAAGGTGTCGAGCTGGGTGAACATCGGCGCCGGACCGGATGTCATCAACGCCTTCCGCGCCAAGTCCCTCGACCTCGCCAACAACGCGGGCATCCCGCCGATCCAGGCGCACTACCAGGGCTTCGACGCGAAGATCGTCGCGATCGACATCACCCGCAAGCCCAACTACCTCTTCGCCACCAAGCCCGGCAGCGACATCCACTCGGTCGCGGACTTCAAGGGCAAGAAGCTGGCCTTCTCGCAGGGCCAGGCCCAAGGAGTGGTCCTGCTGCGGGCATTGAAGCAGGCGGGGCTGAAGTACGACGACGTCAAGCTCGTCCCGCTGACCAGCAACCAGTTCCTCACCGCCCTGCAGTCCGGCCAGGTCGACATCGCCCCGCTCGCCAACAGCCAGGCGCCCGCCTATCTGGCGCAGTACAAGTCCCAGGGCGCCCGCGTCATCACCACCGGCGTCGTCGACCTGCTCAACCTCCTCTGGGCGCCGACCTCCGTGCTGAGCGACCCCGCCAAGGCCGCCGCCGTCGCCGCGTACATCCCGTACTGGGCCAAGGGCCAGGTGTGGATGTACGAGAACCCCGGCACCTGGAACGAGGAGTTCTACGTCAAGACGCAGAACCTGACCCTCGCGCAGGCCAAGTCCATCTCCGACCTCGCCAACAAGCCCTTGTTCCCGCCGAGTTGGGACGAGGCCATCAAGTGGGAGCAGGAGACCGCGGATCTGCTGGCGGAAGGCGGCTTCGTGAAGAAGTTCGACGTGTCCTCGCTCTTCGACCACCGCTTCGAGTCCATCGCCGCCAAGGCCGTACCGGCGGAATACCGGAGGTGACCGCTGTGACCACCACGACCACCGCCGTCCCGGTGACGACCCGCGAGGAGACCCCTCCGGTACGGCGTCGCCGGCGCGGCCTCGCCCCCGGCAGGCGCCTGCCGGCCACCCGCCTGATCGGGCCGGCCCTGCTCCTGGCCCTGTGGGCCGCCGCCTCGGCCGCCGGGCAGCTGGACCCCGGCGCGATCCCGGCGCCCTGGACGGTGCTGAAGACCGCCGGGCATCTGTGGACCGCCGGGACCCTGCCCACCGACATCGCGACTTCCGTCGAGCGGGCCGCGTACGGCTTCGCCATCGGTCTCGTCGCCGGTGTCGTCCTCGCCCTGGCGTCGGGGCTGAGCCGGGTCGGGGAGGCGCTGATCGACGGGACGGTGAACCTCAACCGGGCGATCCCCACCCTCGGTCTGATCCCCCTGTTCATCCTCTGGCTCGGCATCGGCGAGGCGTTCAAGATCGCGATCATCGCCATCGTCGTCTACATCCCGATCTATCTGAACACGCACGCCGCGCTCTCCGGCATCGACAGCCGGTTCGTGGAACTGGCCGAGGTGCAGGGGCTGTCGAGGCTGCGGTTCGTCCGGCAGATCGTCATCCCCGGTGCCCTGCCCGGATTCTTCGTGGGACTCCGGCTCGGGGTGACCGGCTCCTGGCTGGGCCTGGTGGTGCTGGAGCAGATCAACGCCACCAGCGGACTCGGCTACATGATGTTCCAGGCCCAGAACTACGGCCAGTCCGACGTGATCCTCGTCGGCCTGCTCGTGTACGGCGTCTTCGGCCTGGTCTCCGACAGCGCGGTCCGTCTCATCGAACGGAGGGTGCTGTCATGGCGCCGCACACTGAGCAGCTGACCCGGCCCGCCGTCCGACTCCGCGGCCTCACCCGGTCGTTCGACGGGCGTACCGTCCTCGACGGCATCGACCTCGACCTGCCGGCCGGACAGTTCACCGCCCTGCTCGGGCACAGCGGGTCCGGCAAGAGCACCCTGCTTCGGGCGGTCGCGGGACTGGACCACAGGGTTGCCGGCAGCGGCCGGCTCGAAGCCCCGGAACGGGTGTCGGTGGTCTTCCAGGACTCACGGCTGCTGCCCTGGCGGCGGGTGCTGGACAACGTACTCCTCGGGCTCGACGGCAAGGACGCCGAGCGCAGGGGGCGGGAGGCGCTTGCCGAGGTGGGGCTCGAGGGGCGCGAGCGGGCCTGGCCCAACGAGCTGTCCGGCGGCGAGGCCCAGCGGGCCGCGCTCGCCCGGTCCCTCGTCCGCGAACCCGAACTGCTGCTGGCCGACGAGCCGTTCGGAGCGCTGGACGCGCTGACCCGCATCCGGATGCACGGCCTGCTGCGGGAGCTGTGGAAACGCCACCGGCCGTCCGTCCTGCTCGTCACCCACGACGTCAACGAGGCGATCGTCCTCGCCGACCGGGTCCTGGTCCTGGAGAAGGGCCGTATCGGACTCGACCTCACCATCGACCGCCCCCACCCACGCTCCTACCGCGACCCCCTGCTCGGCGAGTACCGGGAACGGCTGCTCGCGGCGCTCGGCGTCACGGAGGACCACGCATGACCACCACCCAGGGTTTCCCGGAGGACCACGCATGACCCGCCGGCTCCACCTCAACGCCTTCCTCATGAACACCGGTCATCACGAGGCCTCGTGGCGGCTGCCCGAGAGCGATCCGCTCGCGCATGTCGAACTGGGCCACTACGTACGGCTCGCCCGGACCGCCGAGCGCGGCACCTTCGACTCGCTCTTCCTCGCCGACGGTCCACAGCTGTGGAGCAACCTCGCCCAGCGTCCCGCCGGCGCCCTTGAACCGCTCACGCTGCTCACCGCGCTGGCGACGGCGACCGAGCACATCGGGCTGATCGCCACCGCGTCGACCTCGTACAACTCGCCCTACAACCTGGCCCGCAAGTTCGCCTCGCTGGACATCATCAGCGGTGGCCGGGCGGGCTGGAACATCGTCACCACCGCGGGCGCGGAGGCCGCCCGGAACTTCGGTCTCGAGCACGAGCCCGCACACGCCGAGCGGTACGCCCGTGCCGCCGAGTTCCTCGACGTGGCCCTGAAGCTCTGGGACAGCTGGGAGGACGACGCGATCGTCGCCGACAAGGCGGCCGGCGTCTGGGGCGACGACAGCAAGATCCATCCGCCCCGGCACAAGGGGACGTACTTCAGTGTCGAGGGAGCGCTCAACGTCCCCCGTTCGCCCCAGGGCTATCCGCTGCTCGTGCAGGCCGGTTCCAGCGAGGACGGCAAGTCGTTCGCGGCCCGGTACGCGGAGGCGGTGTTCACCGCCCAGCAGACCCTCGAGGACGCGCAGGCCTTCTACGCCGACCTCAAGTCCCGTACGAGGGCGGCAGGCCGGGACCCCGAGCACATCAAGGTGCTGCCCGGGATCGTGCCGGTCATCGGGTCCACGGAGGCCGAGGCGCGGGCGAACGAGCAGCTGCTGGAGGACCACATCGTGCACCGGCACGGCGTGGCCAACCTGGAGCGCCTGCTGCAACTGCCCTCCGGGACCCTGGAGTTGGACGCCCAACTGCCCGCAGACCTGCCGTCCGAGGACGCCGTCGAGGGCGCCAAGAGCCGCTACACGCTCGTCGTCGAGCTCGCCCGGCGCGAGCGGCTCACCGTCCGGCAGCTGATCGGACGGCTGGGCGGGGGACGCGGCCACCTCACCTTCGCCGGCACGCCCGAGCAGGTCGCCGACCAGATCGAGAGCTGGTTCACACGGGGCGCCGCCGACGGCTTCAACATCATGCCGGCCGTCCTGCCCTCCGGCCTCGACGCCTTCGTCGACCACGTCGTCCCGATCCTGCGCACCCGCGGCCTGCTGCGCACGGAGTACGGACCCCGCCAGACCCTGCGGGAGCGCTACGGCCTTCCCCGCCCCGCCAACCAGTACCTCCAGCCCGCCGAACCCGCCCTCGTCTGAAAGGACCCCCGCACATGTCCGAGATCGAGATCCAGAAGGTCACCGCCCACATCGGCGCCCGCGTCTCCGGAGTCGACATCTCCAAGCCGCTCGACGCGGAGACGGCGACCGCGATCCGCGAGGCCCTGAACGTCCACAAGGCGCTCGTCTTCGACGACGTGAACCTCGACGACGAGGGACAGCAGGCCTTCGTCCGCCACTTCGGCGACGTGACCACCGCCCACCCGACGGTCTCCTCCGTCGCCGGCGTCCCGAACGTCCTGCCGGTCGACAGCGAGCGCGGCCGGGCAGCCAACCACTGGCACACCGACGTCACGTTCGTCCTCAACCCGCCGCAGGCCAGCACCCTGCGCTCGCTCACGATCCCGCCATACGGCGGCGAGACCCTGATCGCCAGCTCGGCCGCCGCCTACCGTCAACTGCCTGAGTCCCTGCGGAACCTGGCGGACACGCTGTGGGCCGAGCACACCAACGACTACGACTACGCCGTACCGGAGGAGGAGTTGGACGAGCAAGCCGCCGCGCAGCGCGCCCAGTTCACGTCCATCAAGTACCGCACGGTCCACCCGGTGGTCCGCGTCCACCCGCTGACCGGTGAACGCGGCCTGTTCATCGGCGGGTTCGCCCAGCGGATCGTCGGTCTCTCCCCGGGCGAGTCCCGCAAGATCCTGGACCTGCTCCAGGCGTACGTGACCCGGCCGGAGAACATCCTGCGCCACCGCTGGTCCGAGAACCAGCTCGTGCTGTTCGACAACCGCATCACCCAGCACTACGCCGTCGACAACTACGACGGCCTGCCGCGCCGGCTGCACCGGGTGACCGTCGCCGGTGACATCCCGGTCGGCATCGAAGGCAAGGAGAGCTACTCCATCGAGGGCGACGCCTCGCACTACACGTCCGTGGCGGCGTAGTCACCGAGGAGACCGCCCCCGTCGTGCGCTACGGCTTGCGGCCCACGCCGCCGTGCTGGCCGATGGGGGCGGTGTCGGCGTCCGAGTCCGGGCGCCACAGCGGGACGGACACGACGCCCGGCTCCACCAGCTCCAGGCCCTCGAAGTAGCCCTCGATCTGCTCGACCGGCCGCAGGAAGTACGGCACCGCGCCGGTCTCGTTGTAGGCGTCCTGCGCCTGCTCGTAGACCGGGTCGGTGCCGCGCGAGCCCTCGTTCAGGGACAGGTGGCTGCCGGAGGGCAGGCCCGCCATCAGGTTCCGTACCAGGTCGCGGGCCTGGTCGTAGCTGCTGACGTGCCCGAGGATGCCGCTGAGGATCAGGGCCGTCGGCCGGGTGAGGTCCAGCGTCCTCCCCGCCGCCTCCAGGATGCGCTCCGGTTCGTACAGGCTCAGGTCCTCGTACGCCGTGACACCCTCCGGCGTCGAGGTCAGCAGGGCGCGGGCGTGGGCGAGGACCAGGGGGTCGTTGTCGACGTAGACGATCCTCGCGTCGGGGGCGTAGCGCTGGGCGACCTCGTGGGTGTTGTCGACGGTCGGCAGTCCCGTGCCGACGTCCAGGAACTGCCGTACACCCGCCTCCGTCACGAGGTAACGGATGGTGCGCCCGAGAAAGGCGCGGCTGCTGCGAGCGATGGTGACGATGCCGGGGAAGACGGCGGTGTAGGCGTCGCCGGCCTCCTCGTCCACCGGGTAGTTGTCCTTGCCGCCCAGCCAGTAGTTCCAGATCCGGGCCGAATGCGGCACCGAGGTGTCGATCTCCGTCATACCGACATCCTCCTACGTCCGATCCTGATCGCAGGGCACGTTCAGCGAGATCAGACCAACTTGATTGAGATTTATACGGAGTTCGGTGACGGCGGCGTTCCGCAGCTGGGGAAGGACACGGCGGTATTCGCCGAGCGGGATGGACAGCAGACGGCACAGCACCAGCCGCAGCAGGGTGTTGTGGGCGACGACCAGCACGCGCTCGCCCTCGTGCGCGGCGGCGATACGGCGCAGGGCGGCGGCGCCGCGCTCGGCGGCGGCCCTCGGGTCCTCGGCACCGGGGAAGGGGTGGGCGACGGGATCGGCGCGGAACGCCTGCGCCGCCTCCGGGTTCTCGGCCGCGAACTCGGCGAGGGTACGGCCCTCCACCACGCCGAAGTCGCATTCCCGCAGGTCCGGTTCGCGGGCCGGCGTGAGCCCCAGGGCCCGGCAGGCGGGCTCGGCGGTCACGACGGCGCGGGAGACGGGGGAGGTCCAGACGGCGGTGACGGGGTGCGCGGCGACCCACCGCCCGAGCGCCTCGGCCTGCGCGTACCCGGTGTCGGTGAGCGGCACGTCGCTGACCCCGGCGTAACGGTTCTCACCGTGCCAGACGGTCTGCCCGTGCCGGGCGAGGAGAAGTGTGGTGTTCATGTGCGGGTCCATCCGGGTGGGGGGTGGGGTCATGAGTCCGCCGTGTTCCGGTCGAGGCGGGTGCGGGCGTGGGCCGCGACCGGGGGCGGCAGCCAGCCGCGGGCCGTCAGTTCGTCGATCAGCCGGGCGTACGGCTCCGCGAACAGGGCCGTGCGCCCGGGTCGCGGTTCGAGAACCGTCCGGACGCGGACCATGCGCTCGGCGACGTCCGCCAGGGAGCCACCCGCGCCCGTGCCGTGGGCGGCCAGCGCGGCCATGCCCAGAGCCGGCTCGGTCTGGACCGGTACGCGGGCCGGGCGGCCCAGGATGTCGGCGCGCAGTTGGTTCCAGTACCGGCTGCGCGCGCCGCCCCCGGTGAAGGTGAGCGGGCCGTCCAGCGGGGCGCCGAGATGGTGCAGGTAGTCCAGGCAGAGCCGTTCCGTGAAGGCGACGCCCTGCAGGAGGGCGGCCCACAGGTCGGCGTCGTCGCGCGGTTGGCCGAGGACCAGCGCCGAGGCGTCCGGCGCCCGGAACGGGAACCGCTCACCGGACGACACCAGCGGGTACGTCACCGCGCCCGACGGCTCATAGGCGGCCGCCCGCTCGTCCATGGCCGCCGGGTCCGCTCCCGCGAAGGACGCCGTGAGGACGCCGGCGCCGACGCCCGAGGCACCGCCGGGCAGCCAGCCACCGTCCGGGGCGCGGTGGTTGTAGACCACGCCGGCCGGGTCGTGGACGGGGGTGGTGGAGACGCCCTTGAGGACGAGCGTGGTGCCGAGCACCGAGTTCCAGGAGCCGGGCCGGAGCGCCCCGGAGGCGATCTGCGCCGCGCAGCCGTCGGTCATCCCCGCGACGACCCGGGTGCCGGCGGGGATACCGGTGGCCTCGGAGGCCTCGGCGCCGACCTCGCCGAGCGGGGTGCCGGGCCGCACGACGTCGGGGAACAGCCCGTCGGGCAGGCCCAGTTCGGCGAAGGCCGCGTACGGCCAGGCGTCCCGCTCCAGGTCGTAACCGGTCTTGAGGGCGTGACTGGAGTCGGCGGGCCGGGGCACCCCGACGAGACGGCCGACGATCACGTCCGGCTGATGGGCCAGCCGGAAGCGGGACGGACGGGCCGGACGGAGGTGGGGGTGGGGCCGGTGCGCGCCGGGTGAGGCGCGCGGGCCGACGGCGGCGGCACCGGCCACATCCCCGCCGTACTCCCCCATCAGCCACACCGCCTTCGGCAGCGCCCAGGTGTCCTGCACCGCCACCCCGGCCGCCCGCACCCGCGCCGCCTCACGCGCCGCGCGCCCGTCGTCGTACATGAGCCCGGGGCTCACCGGCCGCCCCGCGGGGTCCGTCAGCAGGACCGTGCCGGACGTGCCGCACACCGCGAGCCCGCCGATCCGCACGCCCGTCACCCCGCCGAGCGCCTGCCGGGACGCGGCGCACACGCCCGCCCACCACTCCTCCGGGTCCTGCTCGTGCCGCTCCCCCTCCCGGTGCCCGCCGAGCGGCGCCGAGCCGCGGCCGAGGACCGTGCCGTCCGCCGCGACCAGCAGCACCCGGACGCTCTGCGTGCCCAGGTCGATCCCCAGCCAGGCCTCACGCCCGTCCGCCATCCGAACCTCCCGGGTATCGCGGTCCCGTCTGTGAACTTCACACCCACCTTCGATATTGACCCGGGTTTTTCGCCTGCGCGAGGGATTGACGCGCAACTTCCACCGTTACACCCTCGATTGACGAGCCCACTCGACGGTGACCGGGACACGATGAGCAGCAGCGACAGCAGCGGGGGCGGCGCCCACCCCCAGGGACCCACCGCCCGCCGGGCCGCGATGGCCGAGCGGGTCCTGGCCGCGGGCTCGGCCACGGCGGCGGAGCTCGCCGAGCGGTTCGGGGTGAGCCTGATGACCGTCCACCGCGACCTGGACGAGCTCGAACGGCAGGGAGTGGTCCGGAAGTTCAGAGGTGGGGTGACGGCCCAGCCCTCCGGTGTCTTCGAGTCGAACGTGCAGTACCGGCTGAAGACCATGCGCGCCGAGAAGGAGGCCCTGGCCGAGCGGGCGCTGGGGCTGATAGAGCCCGGCATGGCGATCATGCTGGACGACTCCACCTCCGCGCTGGAGATAGCGCGCAGACTCCGCCTCGGCGAGATCACCCCGCTGACGGTGGTCACCAACTTCCTGGAGGCCGTCAACGTCCTCGCCGACCAGCGGGGCATCCATCTCATGGCCCTGGGCGGCGACTACGACCCGCTGCACGCGTCCTTCCTCGGCGTGTCCTGCGTCGAGGCGGTCCAGTCGCTGCGCGTGGACGTCTGCTTCGCCTCGACGTCGGCCGTGCACGCCGGGTACGCCTACCACCAGGAGCAGCACATCGTGTCGGTGAAGCGGGCGATGCTCGACTCCGCCGCCCGCGGCGTCCTGCTGGTCGACCACACCAAGCTGGGCCGGACCGCCCTGCACCGGGTCGCCCCGCTGTCCCGCTTCGACCTGCTCCTCGTGGACGACGGGGCGTCGGCCGATGCGCTGCGGGACCTGGACGAGCACAAGGTCACCTACCAGGTGTGCGCGACGAAGGACTCACCGTGACGAAGGGCTTTTTGTGACGAAGGGCTTGCTGTGATGAGCGGGTCGGTGCGGGTTCTGGCGGCCGGCGACCACTTCGTCCTGCCGTCGCTGATCAGGAACGCGGTCACCGCCCAAACAGACTGTTCGGTGCGGGAGTTACTGCTCGGCTGGCCCCTGGAACCCTTCGGCCCGGTGGCCGAGGTGCAGGAGGCCAGTGACGCCGAGGACGAGATGATCGAGGCGCTGGTCGACGGCCGCGAGGTCCTGGTCACCCAGATGGGTCCGGTCACCGAACGGGTCCTGGAGGCATCCCCCGCGCTCCGCCTGGTCGTCGTCTGCCGGGGCGGCCCGGTCAACGTCAACCTCGACGCGGCCAAACGCCATGACGTCCGCGTCTGCTACGCGCCCGGCCGCAATGCCGCCGCCACCGCCGAGTTCACCGTCGGCCTGCTCCTGGCCGCCCTGCGCCGCATCCCCCAGGCCCACGGCCTCCTCGCCGGGCAGGGGAGTTGGGAGGGGGCGACGTACTACACCTACGAGCACAGCGGTCTGGAGCTGGAGGACCTGCCGGTCGGGCTCGTCGGCTACGGAGCCGTGGGCAGCCGGGTCGCCCGGGCGCTGTGCGCCTTCGGCGCGCGGGTGATGGTGTACGACCCCTACGTCCGCGGCGAGATCCACGGCCTGCGCGTCGACTCGCTCGAGGAACTCCTGCGCCGCTCCCGGGTGATCACCCTGCACGCCCGGCTGACCCCGGAGACCAGGGGCCTGATCGGGGCGCGCGAACTGGCCCTCCTGCCCGAGCGATCGGTGCTCGTGAACGCGGCACGCGGCCCCCTGCTGGACGAGGAGGCGCTGTGCGACGCCCTGGAGAGCGGCCGGCTCTCGGCGGCCGCGCTCGACACCTACGCAACGGAACCGCTCCCGCCGGACTCCCGGCTGCACGCGCTGGCCGACCGGGTCGTCCTGACCCCGCACCTCGGCGGGGCGTCCCGCGCGGTGGCGGAGAAGGCGGCGAGGATCGCCGCGGAGGAAGTGGGCCGCTGGGCACGCGGGGAGCCCCTGGCACACGCGCTGACGTGAGTGCCGTGAAGTGCCGTGGGTACGCCGCCGGACCGTGAAGGAGAAGCGTGATGTACGTCGGGATCGACGTGGGCACGTCCATGGTGAAGGCCGCCGCGTTCGACGAGGAGGGGCGGGAGCTGGGGGTCGAGGCGCGGGCGGTGGGGCTCGCGCTGCACGGGGGTGTGGTCGAGCAGGACATGGAGGAGGTGTACGGGGCGGTCGTCGCCGTGCTGGAGGCGCTGACCTCGCGGCTCGCGGAGCCCGTCGCGCTCGCGGGGCTCACCGGGCAGGGCGACGGGGTGTGGCTGGTCGACAAGGAGGGGCGTCCGGTGCGGGCCGCGGCCTCCTGGATGGACGGGCGGGCACATGAACTCCTCGACCAGTGGCTGGCGGACGGCACGTTCGAGACCGTCTTCCGCCGGACCGGGAGCGCCATGTTCCCGGGCTGTCCCGGCCCGTTGCTGGCGTGGTTCGACCGGTACGAGCCGAGGTCCCTGGACGCCGCCGCCACCGCCGTGTACTGCAAGGACATGGTGTTCCGGCGGCTGACGGGCGCCCCGGTGACCACGGACGTCTCCGACGCGTCGATGCCGTTCCTCGACCCGAGGACACGGACGTACGACAACCGGGTCGTCGAGCTGCTCGGGCTCACCCACCGCCGTGGCCTGCTCGCCCCGGTCGGTGACCCGATCGCCACGGCCGAGGCGCTCGGCGAGGGACTGCCGGCCGGCACCCGGCTGGCGAACGGGCCGTACGACCTGCCCTCCTGCGCGCTCGGCGCGGGCGTCACCGCGCCCGGTGACGGTCTGCTGATCGTCGGCACCTGCCTGGCGAGCCTCGTCGCGACCACCGACCTCGACCTGACGGGCGAGCCGGCCGGGCTGTACATCTCCACCGACCGTCCCGGCCACTGGCTGCGGGCCATGCCGGCGATGGTCGGCACGGCGGCGCTGGACTGGGTGCTGTCGACGACCGGGGTTCAGCGGGAGGAGGTCGACGCCCTGCTCGCCGACACGCCGCCGGGCGCGAACGGCGTGCGGGTCCTGCCGTACTTCGCCCCCTCGGGCGAGCGCGCCCCCTTCGTCGAGCCCCGGCTGCGCGCGGAAATCACCGGCGTCTGTCTGGAGTCGACCAAGGCCGATCTGGTCCGCGCCACCTGCGAGGGCATCGGGTTCGCGGCCCGCCACTGCCTTCAGGCCGCGGGCCTGACCGGCACCCTCGCGGTGTGCGGCGGCGGCACCCGCAGCCCCGCGTGGATGCGGCTGCTGGCGGACGTGCTGGGCCGTCCGCTGCGGGTGGTCGAGGGCGAAGTGGGCGCGCGGGGCGCGGTGTTGGCGGCGGCGGAACGGTATGGGGTTCCCCTGGACGCAGGGGTATGGACGAAACCGACATCCGTGGTGGAACCTGACGCGACACGGGCGGCGTACTACGCGAAGGCCTACGAGGACCATCTGGACCGTCTCGCGCGGGCACGCGCGGCGATGGACGCCCGTCGCTGACCACGAGGAGGGGTTCATGACGACGAGCCGGATGTGCCCCACCTGCAAAAGCAGACAGGACTTCCGCAAACTCAACGACGCGGAGAAGGCCGCCGTCCGCGAGGAGAAGGGCCCCCGCCACTTCGTCCACGACCTCTGGCGGTGCACCGCGAAGGGCTGCCTGTGGTACCAGCCCTACTTCCGCCAGGGCGACGGCGGCATCCTTCCCGAGAAGTTCCGGGAGAAGAAGGACGAGGAGGCCGCCGCCCCCGAGTGAGACCTACAGGTTGCTGAAGTCCGGACCCTTGGTGCGGGTGCGCTTGATCTCGTAGAAGCCCGGGACCGAGGCGACGGCGAGGGTGCCGTCCCAGAGCCTCGCGGCCTCCTCGCCCTTGGGCGCCGGGGTGACGACGGGGCCGAAGAAGGCGATCTGCTCGCCGTCCGCGCCGGGCACGGCGATGACGGGGGTGCCGACCTCCTGGCCGACCTTCTCGATGCCCTCCTTGTGGGAGGCGCGCAGCTCGGCCTCGAACTCGAAGTCCTCCTGTTCGGCGTAGTCGATCAGGTCGGCGGGCAGCCCGACCTCGTCCAGCGCGGCGGCTATGGCCTCGACGGTCGGGCCCTCGCCGTTGTTGTGGAAGCGGGTGCCGAGCGCGGTGTAGAGCGGGCCGACGACGTCCGAGCCGTGCTTCTGCCAGGCCGCGGTGACCACCTTCACCGGCTTCCACGCCTTGGTCGCCAGCATCTCCCGGTACTCCTCGGGCAGCTCGTCGATCCGGTCCTCGTTGAGCACCGCGAGGCTCATGATGTGCCAGCGAATGTCGATGTCCCGGACCTTCTGCACCTCCAGCACCCAGCGGGAGGTCATCCACGCCCAGGGGCACAGCGGGTCGAACCAGAAGTCGACGGGGGTCTTGGCGGAGCTGCTCGCGGTCTCGGACATGGCTCTCCTAGAAAAAGGACTCGTTTCAACCGGCAACACCGGGCGTCGCCGTCCCCATTCCCGTCCGCCGTTCCCATTCCCGTCCGCCGCCCTCATTCCGAGCTGCCTCCCGTCAGGGGCGCATGGCAGGATCAGCCCTGTCCACATACCGAACAGCTGCCGAGGGAGTGCCGCCCGTGCCCGGTGAGAATCTGACCCGTGACGAGGCCCGGGAGCGGGCCGCCCTGCTGTCCGTCGACGGGTACGAGGTGTCGCTCGACCTGCGTTCGGCGGTGGGCGAGGAGACCGGGGACGGTCCGCGCACCTTCCGCTCGGTCACCACGATCCGCTTCCGCTGCAACGAGCCCGGCGCGTCCAGCTTCGCCGACCTGATCGCGCCGAGTGTGACCTCCGTCTCACTCAACGGCAGGGATCTCGACCCGGGTGAGGTCTTCGACGGTTCCCGGGTCCTGCTGGAGGACCTCGCCGCCGAGAACGAGCTGGTGGTGGACGCCCGGTGCGCCTACTCCCGCACCGGCGAGGGCATGCACCGCTTCGTCGACCCCGAGGACGGCGAGGTCTACCTCTACACGCAGTACGAGCCGGCCGACTCGCGCCGCGTCTTCGCGAACTTCGAGCAGCCCGACCTCAAGGCCCCGTTCCGCTTCGAGGTGCGGGCGCCGGAGGGCTGGACGGTGTGGAGCAACGGCGTCGGCGAACGGACCGACGGGGTGTGGCGGTTCGCGGAGACGAAGGCGATCTCGACGTACATCACGTGCGTGGTGGCGGGCCCGTACCACTACGTCACGGACTCCTACTCCCGCACCCTCCCGGACGGTACGACGCTGGAGATCCCCCTCGGCGCCCTGTGCCGCAAGGGTCTCGCGCCCTACTTCGACTCCGACGACGTCTTCCTGGTCACCAAGCAGGGCCTGGACTTCTTCCACGACCACGTCGACTACCCGTACCCCTTCGGGAAGTACGACCAGGCGTTCGTGCCGGAGTACAACCTGGGCGCGATGGAGAACCCGGGCCTGGTGACCTTCCGCGAGGAGTACATCTTCCGGGGCAAGGTCACCAAGGCCTCGTACGAGGGCCGGGCCAACGTGATCCTGCACGAGATGGCGCACATGTGGTTCGGCGACCTGGTCACCATGGAGTGGTGGGACGACCTGTGGCTGAAGGAGTCCTTCGCGGACTTCATGGGCGCCTTCGCGCTGGTCGGCGCGACCCGCTTCCAGGACGGCTGGATCACCTTCGCCAACCGCCGCAAGGCCTGGGCGTACCGCGCGGACCAGTTGCCCTCCACCCACCCCATCACGGCCGACATCCGCGATCTGCAGGACGCCAAGCTCAACTTCGACGGCATCACCTACGCCAAGGGCGCCTCCGTCCTCAAGCAGCTGGTGGCCTACGTCGGCCAGGACGCGTTCCTGGAGGGTGCCCGCCGCTACTTCAAGCGGCACGCGTACGGCAACACTCGCCTCGGTGACCTGCTGTCGGTGCTGGAGGAGACCAGCGGCCGGGACATGGGCGGCTGGGCGCGGTCCTGGCTGCAGACGGCGGGCGTCAACTCCCTCACCCCGCAGGTGCTGCTGGACGCGGAGGGCCGGGTCGACGAGCTGGCGGTGGTGCAGGAAGCGGCCGAGTCGCATCCCGAGCTGCGCCCGCACCGGGTGGCGGTGGGCCTGTACCGGCGCACCCCCGAGGGTTCTCTCGAGCGGTACGCGCGGGCCGAGGTGGACGTCGACGGCGCGCGGACGGTCGTGGGCGAGCTGGCCGGTACCGAGGCGCCCGAGCTGGTGCTGGTCAACGACGACGACCTGACGTACTGCAAGATCCGCTTCGACGAGACCTCACTGGCCGCCCTGCGCGCGCACCTGGGCACCATGACCGACCCGCTGGCCCGGGCCCTGTGCTGGTCGGCGCTGTGGAACATGACCCGGGACGCGCTGCTGCCGGCCCGGGAATTCGTGGAGATCGTGCTGCGCTTCGCGGGCCGCGAGTCCGACATCGGCGTCCTGCAGATGCTGCACGCGTGGGCGAACTCCGCGCTGGTGCACTATGTGGCGCCGGGGTGGCGGGAGACCGGCGGACGGCTGGTGGCGGAGGGCGCCCTGCGGGAGCTGCGGGTGGCCGAGCCGGGCAGTGAGCACCAGCTGGCCTGGGCGCGGTTCTTCGCGACGGTCGCCTCCTCTCCGGAGAATCTGCGCTTGCTGCGGGGGCTGCTGGAGGGCACCGAGAAGGTCGACGGGCTGGAGGTCGACCAGGAGCTGCGCTGGGCGTTCCTGGAACCGCTTGCCGCGCACGGGGTCGCCGACGAGGCCGTACTGGCCGCCGAACTGGCCCGCGACGACACCGCCTCCGGCAAGCGCCACCAGGTCAGGTGCCTGGCCGCGCGGCCGTCCGAGGCGGTCAAGGCGCAGGCGTGGGCGCAGGTGGTGGAGTCGGACGCGCTGTCCAACGCGCTGGTGGAGGCGACGATCGCGGGCTTCACCCAGGCCTCGCAGCGGGAGCTGCTCGCGCCGTACGCGGAGCGGTACTTCGCGGCGATCGAGCGAGTCTGGGAGGAGCGGTCCATCCAGATCGGCATGGATGTGGTGCGGGGTCTGTTCCCCTCACTGCAGGACTCGCCGGGGACGCTGGAGGCGGCCGACGCGTGGCTGGCGGCGCACGAGGGGGCGGCGCCCGCGCTGCGCCGGCTGGTGCTGGAGGCCAGGGACGATCTGGCACGGGCGCTGCGGGCCCAAGCTTTGGCCAACGATTAAGCCGCCGGCGACCGTTACGGAATCCGGTCAATAACACCCGTAACCCCTGGCCCAACCCATTTGGACCAGGGGTTTTCGGTGCCCTATCGGCATCCGAACACCCGTCCTTTAGTGCTGCCTTGTCCGCATTTGTCGACGAGCGTGTAACAGCGGTTAGGGGTCGGTCCGGGCGCGGAAAACCCCGGGACATGACCCACAACACCCCGCTGTCCCCCCGCCCGCTCCGTCACCTCTCCGAGGTCCACCGCCGTGTCCTGACGGCCGCGCAGCTGAAGGCGCACGGTGTCTCCTCCGCGGAGCTGGCCGAGCAGTGCCGCCCCGGCGGCCCCTGGCAGCAGATCCTCCCGAGTGTCTTCCTGCTGCACCCGGGCCCGCCGACCAGCGAGGAGCGGCTGCACGCGGTGCTGATGTACGCGGCACGCGAAGCCGCCCCCGGGGTGCCGGCCCAGCCGGGCGCCGAGTCCCCGCACCGCCCGGTGTACGCGGAGGCGATGATCACCGGCCTCGCGGCCCTCACGCTGCACGGCTTCACCTCCGCACCCCCGCTGCTGTCGATCGAGAGGATCGACGTCCTGGTCCCCCGGCTGCGCCGGGTGCGCTCGACCGGCTGCGCCCGTGTCGTCCGCACACCGTCCCTGCCGACCGCCCAGCAGGTGACGGGAGTTCCGATCGCGCCGGTCCCGCGCGCCCTGGCGGACGCGGTGTCGGAGCTTTCGGACGCCGGTGCCGTACGACGGCTGCTGACCGAGGCGGTGCGCGGCTGGCACTGCGAACCGGCTGCGGTGGTGAGGGAGTTGACCAACGCGAAGCTGCTGAGCCGACCGCAGGTCGTGGACGCGGTGGACTCGCTGCTGGCCGAGGGCCGGGCGATCGCGGAGGACCGGATGTACCGCATGGTCGAGGAGCACGGCCTGCCCGACCCGGTCTGGAACGTGGACCTGCGCCTGCCCGGCGGCCCGCACCTCGGCGGGCTGGACGCCTACTGGCCGGAGCAGGCGGTCGCCGTCGAACTCGACACCCGCGCGCCCCGCCAGGACGACGACGCGATGTGGTCCGAGTACGCCCGCAAGCGGGAGACCCTGGAGCGCCTGGGCATCACGGTCGTCCACATCACCCCGAAGAAGCTCCGGGACGCCGCCGAGCAGCAGGCGGCCGTGGTGCGCACGGCCCTGATGGCCTCCGGCGACCGCGACCCGGCGGCCTATGTCGTGGTACTGCCCCGGTAGTGACGGACCGGGACGGTGTCAGGAGGGGAGAGGAGGGGCTGCCGGGTGGGTCCGTGGCCCCTCCTCATGTGTGGGGATCAGAGCGGCTCGGGCAGGGCGGGGGGCAGCGTCGCCCGGGTGTGGACGCCGTCGATCAGGGCCGCGTAGGCCGCGATCATCCGCGTACGGCTGAACCGTTCACGGCTGGCGGCGAGGGCCGGCGCGAGGTCGGGGCGGGCGGCCACCGCCTCCGTCCAGGCCCGGGCGATGGCGTCCGGGTCGGGCGGAGTGACGAAGCCGTGGCCCGAGACGATCGCCGCGCTGTCGCCGACGTCGGTGGCCACCGGTACGGCCCCGCACATCATGCCCTCGACCAGGCACAGCGGGGCCGCCTCGCCCCAGGAGGAGGTGAGGGCGACCACGTCGGCGGCCGCGTAGAGGTGCTCCATGTCGTGCCGGACGCCGAGGGGGTGCAGCCGGTCCGTGAGGAGGGGGTCGGTGTCGAAGGCGGCCGCGATGTCCGCGACCAGGCCGGGGTTGGCGCGCGTCATGCCCGCGCCGCACATCAGGACGTGGCCGCGCGGCTCCCGGGCGAGCCAGGCGCGGGCGGAGGCCAGGAACAGGGGGACGTTCTTCATCGCGTCGTAGCGGGCGGCGAAGACCACCACCGGGGCGTCGGCCGGAATGTCCAGGACGGCGCGGACGGCGAGCCGGGCGGCCGGGTCGGGGCGGAAGCGGAGCAGGTCCACGCCGTTGGGGATGACGTGCAGCAGCTCGCCCGGCACCCCGGCGGCCTGGTAGGCGGCCCGGGTGGACTCCGCGCAGCACACACAGGCCACCACCGTGCCGTCGGCGATGGCAGCCTTCAGCTCGTCCAGGGCGGCGCCCTGGTTCTCCGGGTCGGAGCGGTGCAGACAGACCACGACCGGGCGGCTCGGCAGGCCCGCCTGGTTGAGCAGCCGCAGGGGCTGTTCCTTCAGGGACAGGATGACGTCCGCCTCGGCGGTCGCGCGTGCGGTGTCGGCCAGTTCCGGCCCGGTGAAACCGACCTGATCCCGGCTTGCGGGGAAGCTGCGGCCCAGGGACGTGACGCCCACCCCCGCCGCGGTGAGCGACCGGTAGCAGGCGTCGTCCTCCATCCGCTGCCGGGTGGCCTCGCGGTGCACCTCACCGTGGATGCTCAGCACCCGGTGATCCTGCTGACCGCCCTCGACCAGGCCGAGCACGACGTCACTGTGGACGATCCGGGCCCCGCCGGAGAAGAAACCCTCGTAAACAGACAGCACCTGCAGTCCGTGCGTTGCGCGCACACGACCACCCGCCTCGTACATATCGAGCCATCCCCGTGAACAGCGGGTTAGCCGATATGAGGCGCCACGGACGTTTCGTACGGATGAACTGGGCGTCTCGTGTCCGAGTCGCCTGGATTACCGGACGGTCAGGCCGGTCAGAACCGGGTATCACGCGACCGAGGACCACACCGGGCGTGGCCTGGTCCTCGGGTACGGCCGTTGTCTGTGCGCGGTGAGCGCCTGGTGGGGTGCCGTGGTGGGGTGTCGGGCGTGTGCGGGTTCGGTGTGGTTGATCGCGCCGTTCCCCCCGCCCCCGATGGGGCGCTTTTCGCTCACCCCTTCTTCAGGACCAGCTCGGTGTTGCGGTCGCTGGAGGTGCCGCCCATTTTCTTGCTGGCGCCGGGGGCGTTGTAGGAGATCTCGCGGTAGAGGGCGGCCAGGCCCGTCTGGGTGAGGTCGGTGAAGTCGGTGCGGTGCGGAGCCGCCGACTCGATGAGGGTGGTGAACAAGGAGATCGTGCCGTCCTTGTTGTCGGCGATCTCGATGACCCGGGCCAGCTGCGGGTAGTCCACGTGGGAGGCGGTGGAGATCTCCCAGAAGGAGCGGCCGCCCGCCGCCTTGTGCGGGGTGATCTCGTTGCGGTGGATGTGTCCGTTCACCCAGGCCAGGACGTTCGCGTGGCGGCTCAGCAGGGAGACGACCTCGGCGCCGTCGTGCCGCTTCTCGCCCGGGTGCGCCGGGTCGGGGTGCTCGGTGTTGGTCATCGACTTGCTGGTGTGGTGGCTGAAGACGATGGCCCAGGAGTCCTTGTTGTCCTTCAACTGCCGGTCCAGCCAGCGCAGTTGGGTGGTGCCGATGGAGCCGTCGTAGTGACCGCTCGGGTCGGTGGTGTCGATGCTGATGCCGATGACGTCGTCGGAGATGCGGAACGTGTAGTACTGGGTGCCCGCGTCGAGGTTGGCGGTGGAGTAGCCGTGGCCGACCGGGCCGACACCGCGGTGCGCCGGGTCGAGGTGGGCCTTGAGGTAGTCGGTCGGGGTGAAGGGGGCACGGCGCTCGTCCGGCGTGACGGAGCGCATGTCGCGGCTGTGCGCCTTGAGCAGGTCGCGCAGGGCGGTGCCGCTCGGGTCGCCGCCGCTCCTGATGAGGTTCTGCAGCTTCTTGGCCTCGGTGGCGGGCAGGCTCATCAACTTCTTGCCGCCGACGGTGAATTCGCCCAGCCAGGAGTCGGCGTGGCCGTAGCAGCCGAGCAGCAGGGCGTCGTGGTTGCCGACCGTGGAGTACCAGGGCAGGTTGAGGCCGGGGCTGCGGATCTCCCGGATCGCGGCGGGCAGGAAGCCGCCGAGGTGCGGGAAGCCCAGCCGCTTGTCGTTGTCGCGGGTGGTGGAGTCCGGCTGCCAGAACAGCTGCAGGCCGCTGTTCTGGACGCCCTCGTAGTGGCGCGGGTCACCGGAGTTGGGGGTGACCCGGCCGCCGCTCATGACGGTCAGGAACCACTCCAGCTCGGACTTCGCGTTGTTGTCCGTGTTGTCGCCGGTGGTCATGGCGAAGTGCAGCGGGGAACCGGTGACGGGGGCGCCGCGCAGCGCGTTGACCCGCTCGATCAGGGACACCGCGCCCTGCACGGTCAGCGCCTCGTGGGGGCGCCAGGCGTGCGGGTCGGCGGAGCGCACGTACTCCAGGCGCAGCGGGTGCTGGGCGTCGATCAGGTGCAGGTCGGTCAGCTGCACGAACGCCGCGAGCGCGGTACGGCGGCCCGCGCGGCCCGACTTGGGGGCGGCGAGCTCGCTGCGCACGACGCGGGCCCAGCCGGGGCCGTCGGCGAGCCGGCGGTAGCCGGAGCCGGCGCGCGGGGTGGCGACGGAGGCGAGGGTGGTGCCCTTGGTGTACGGCGCGAGAGGCGCGGCGGCGGCCTGACGGGAGTGGGCCACGATGGCCTCGTGCGGGTCCGCGGCGACGGCCGCGGCCTGGCTGTCGGTGGGCCGCAGGGCGTAGCCGACGCCTGCGGAGACGGCTGCCGCGCCGGTGGCGGCGAGGACGGTACGGCGGTTGATCGCGGGCTTGTCGCCGGCGACTGAGCGTATGCGCGGCATGGCGCGGTCTCCCCGAGTGCGAACGCGTCGGCAGTGGTCGCGGGTTTTCGCTGCCGCGAACAACCCGCTCGCCTTGGATGCTTGGCACCGGGAATGACCTGCGCGTGAACGAGACGGCAACGCGCAACGCCGATCACCGTACGTGGATCTTGGCAAACCCTGTGTGTTCTCACCCGCTCTTCGACCGGCCGGTAGGCGGTCACGCAGTGTTCATCTTCTGGGGTAACCGACCCGTCACGGGCCGCTCCCGCCACAGCGCCAGGCCCGTGTCGACGAGCCCGACCCGGTTGAGGGCGGGGACCGTCTCCAGCGGGTGCCAGGCCGCCATGTCGGTCGAACCGCCGATCTCGGGGCGGAGTTCGCCGCCGGTCACCCGGGCCTCGTAGACGAGCCGGAGGCCCTGGCGGTCGACCGGGCGGCGGAAGCGGCTCCGGGTCGTCAGGCGGAAGGAGTCGACGCCGAGCAGGCCGGTCACCTCGACGTGGTACCCCGTCTCCTCCTCCACCTCCCGCAGCACGGTGTCGTAGGGGTCCTCGCCGTGCTCCATGCCGCCGCCGGGCAGGGTCCATTCGGGCCGGCCCCGGCCGTCGGTCCAGCGGGCCAGCAGGAGTTGGCCGTCGCGGACGCATATGGCGTAGGCCGCCACCCTCAGTTTCCGTCGCACAGGGAGAAATTAGCCGGAACGGGGCTGTCGGCGGTGCGTCCCGCATCGGGGGTTTTCCCCATACATCTCTATCGCTCGGGTCAACACTTCCCAAACAACCTCCCCTTGGGTAAAGCTGTGCGCTCGTCCGGCACTGGACTTCCTCACCTGTAAGGGATGCCGATGACCTTGCTCCCCGTCAGACCCGCGGCCCGAATAGCCGTGGCCGCAGGTCTCGTCGCCGCGCTCTCCGCGGCCGGGCCGATACCCCTGGCCTTCTCCGCCGACGGCCCCTCCGCGACCGCGCCCACGGACACCACCGTCAAGTCCGCGCACGACAAGCTCGGTTCCGACGACGCGGACCGGCTCGCCGAGGCCAAGGCCGACGGCGACAAGAACGTCACGATGATGATCGCCACCGCCCCAGGGCAGACCGAGCAGGTCACTCAGAAGCTGGACGCGGTCAAGGGCGGCATCGTGGGCCGCACCTACGACAAGCTCGGCTACGTCCGCGCCACCGTGCCCACCTCGAAGGCGGACTCGGCCATCGCGGCCGCCGCGAAGCTGTCCTCCGTGCACGGCATCGACCTGCGCGCGGAGATACCCCTGGACGACCCGAGCGTCACGAGCGGCGCCAAGTCGGCCACTGGTAAGGCGAGTTACCCGGCGCCGGACAAGAGCACGCCGGCGCGCAACCCGTACAACCCGTCCTTCGAGACGGGCGCCGTCGACTTCGTGAAGCAGCACCCGAAGGCGGACGGCCGCGGTGTCACCATCGGCATCCTGGACTCCGGTGTCGACCTCGGTCACCCGGCGCTGCAGAAGACCACCACCGGCGAGCGGAAGATCGTCGACTGGGTGACGGCCACCGACCCGATCGTCGACGGCGACGCCACCTGGCGGCCGATGCTCACCTCGGTGTCCGGGCCGGTCTTCACCTACGGCGGCCGCACCTGGACGGCGCCCGCCGGGTCGTACCAGATCAGCACCTTCAGCGAGGCCGCGACCGCGGGCGGCGACGCCAAGGGCGACGCCAACCGGGACGGCGACACCACCGACAAGTGGGGCGTCCTGTACGACGCCGCCGCCGGGACGGTCCGCGTCGACCTCAACAACAACTTCGACTTCAGCGACGACACGCCCATGAAGCCGTACAAGGACGGCTTCCAGGTCGGCTACTTCGGGACCGACGACCCGAAGACCGACGTGGTGGAGCGGCAGCCGTTCGTGGTCGAGATCCGCAAGGACGTCATCTACAACTCCTCCGGCGCCAAGGCCGACTTCGTCAACATCGGCGTCATCGAGTCCGAGCACGGCACGCACGTCGCCGGCATCACCGCCGCCAACGGGCTGTTCGGCGGCAGGATGAACGGCGCGGCACCCGGCGCGAAGATCGTCTCCTCTCGGGCCTGCACCTGGACCGGCGGCTGCACCAACGTCGCCCTCACCGAGGGCATGATCGACCTGGTGGTCAACCGCGGTGTCGACATCGTCAACATGTCGATCGGCGGCCTCCCGGCCCTCAACGACGGCAACAACGCCCGTGCGGAGCTGTACACGCGGCTCATCGACACCTACGGCGTGCAGCTGGTGATCTCCGCCGGCAACTCCGGTCCGGGCGCCAACACCATCGGCGACCCGGGCCTCGCCGACAAGGTGATCTCCGTCGGCGCGACCATCTCCAAGGAGACCTGGGCGGCCAACTACGGCTCGGTCGTCGAGAAGAAGTACGCGATGATGCCCTTCTCCTCCCGCGGTCCGCGCGAGGACGGCGGCTTCACGCCGACCCTGTCCGCACCGGGCGCCGCCATCAACACCACCCAGACCTGGCTGCCGGGCGCCCCGGTCGCCGAGGCGGGCTACGCACTGCCGGCCGGCTACTCCATGCTGCAGGGCACCTCGATGGCCTCCCCGCAGGCCACCGGCGCCACCGCGCTGCTGCTGAGCGCCGCCAAGCAGAAGCACATCGCGCTGAGCCCCGCCGACCTGCGCACGGCCCTGACCTCAACGGCCAAGCACATCAAGGGCGTTCAGGCGTACGAGGAGGGCTCGGGCCTGATCGACGTGGTCGACGCCTGGGACGCCGTCCGCGACGGCGCCACCGCCCACGACTACACCGTCAAGGCGCCGGTCGACACCGCGATCGACCAGCTGCTGAAGACCCCCGGCTACGGCACCGGACTCTACGACCGCGAGGGCGGTCTGCAGGCCGGACAGAAGAAGACGTACGACGTCACCATCACCCGCACCTCCGGCTCGGAGAAGGCGCAGTGGCACCGGCTGCGGTTCGAGAACAACGCCGGTGGCACCTTCAGGATCCTCGGCAAGGACGAGGTGAGGCTGCCGCTGAACCAGCCGGTGACGGTGAAGGTGCAGGCGAACCCCCGCTCGGCGGGTCTGAAGAGCGCGATCCTCTCCGTGGACGACCCGCGGACCGAGGGCGTCGACAAGCAGATCCTCACCACGGTCGTGGTCTCGACGCCGGTGAAGTACACCTACTCCGCGTCCGACTCCGTGCAGCGCAACAGCACGCGGTCGTACTTCGTGACGGTGCCCGAGGGCGCCACGTCGCTGGAGGTGGCGATCGGCGGGCTGCAGGGCGCGAGCCAGACGCGGTTCATCGCGATCCACCCCTACGGCGTCCCGGTCGACAACACCTCCACGCCGTACTGCTACAACAACTACCTCGACGGCAACGGCTGCAAGCCCGACGTGCGCTCGTACGCCGACCCGCAGCCCGGCGTCTGGGAGATCGAGGTCGAGGCGCGCCGCACCTCGCCGCTGCTCGACAACCCCTACAAGCTCGACGCCGCCGTCTACGGCGCCGCCTTCGACCCGGAGACGGTGACCGTGCCCGAGGCGAAGGTGGGCACCCCGGCGGCCGCCTCCTGGAAGGTGACCAACAAGCTCGCCGCGATCGACGGCCACCTGGTGGGCGGCCCGCTCGGCTCCTCGAAGACGGCCCGCCCGACGATCAAGCAGGGCGAGACGCAGACCACCACGGTCGTGGTGCCCGAGGGCGCCAAGTCCCTGGACGTGGCGATCGGCAACGTCTCCGACGCGGCCGCCGACCTCGACCTGACGGTGAAGAACGCGGCCGGCACGGTCGTCGGCCAGTCCGCCGACGGCGACTCGGAGGAGGCGGTCTCCGTCGCCTCGCCCGCCGCCGGCACCTACACCATCGAGGTCGCGGGCTACTCGGTGCCGTCCGGCTCGACGGCGTACGACTACCGGGACGTCTTCTTCTCCGCGTCCATGGGCACCGTCACCGTCGACCAGGCGGCGCCGGTGAAGCTCGGCACGGGCGCCTCGGCGACCGTCTCCGCGAGCGTCACCGCCGCGGCGGCCGCTCCGGAGGGCCGGGAGTTCTTCGGCCAGGTGCAGCTGGTGAACGCCCGGGGCACGGTCGCGGGCACCGGCAGCGTGAAGATCGAGAAGGTCACGCCGTAGCCGGTGGTACGGCGATGAGGGCGGGCGTCCGTACGGCGCCCGCCCTTGCTCATTCACACGTCACACCCGCCGACCCGGCCAGTGCCTGTTCGAGCCCGGCGCGTTCGGGGGCGATGGACACCTCCCCGACCAGGACCTGGTCCGGGGTGGCCGAGCGGCGCGGGAAGGCGACCAGGATGTGGTCGCCCCGGTGCAGGGTCTGGCCGGCCACGCTCTCGGCGACCACGAAGGTGAGCTCCTGCCCGGTGTTCTCCGGCCGGGCCTTCGCCGGTTTGTACGCGCGGGTCACGCGCAGGGTGATCCGCTCCCGGCCGGCGGCCGCGGGGGCCGGCCCGGCCGCGGTGACCGTGCCCTCGGCGACGAGCCGCGAGCAGGCGAGATACTCGGAGCTGGCGAACGGGGAGCGGGCCGGGGAGTCCGCCGACTTGGCGCCGGAGTCGGCGCTGCCGCCCGACAGGGAGTTCACCCCGTCCCCGGACGCCTGTCCCAGCAGCCAGATCATTCCCGAGAGCACGCCCGCGACGGCCGTCACGGCGAGGCCCGCGAAGGCGAACCTGCGCACCGCACGCCGGTTCCGCGTCGGCCGTGGCGGTGCGGCCGCCGGCCGTGGCCGTGCTTGCTCCCCGGCCAGCGCGTCCCCGATGATCCCGAGCTGTTCCCGCAGCAGCGCCACATCGGCCTCGGCGCGGCGGTGCTCGGCGAGGAGGGCGGCGTCGGCGTCCTCGGGGAGCCGCTCGCCGGTGATCGCGGCCATCAGCGCGTCGCCGCCGTCGTAGTGCCGGTCGTCGGCGGTCATCTCACACCACCTCGTCCTCGTGCAGACGGGCACGCAGGGCCCGGACCGCCGTGTGCAGCCTGCTCTTGACCGTGCCCTCCGGGACCCCGAGCTCCTGGGCGATCGAACGGACCGGCAGGTCGGCGTAGAAGCGCAGGACGAGGACCTGGCGCTGGGAGTCCGGGAGCTCGTCCAGGCCCTGGGCCACCGCCAGCGAGAGCACGCTGGTGTCCTCGCCCGAGGGGTGCTCCAGCTGGCGCAGGGAGGCCAGCCGCTCACCGATCCGGTCCTGGCGGCGCTTGGCGCGATGCCAGTCCATGGCCAGGTTGGAGGCGACGACGGCCGCCCAGGCGGAGACGTCGCGCGGGGCCTCGTACCCCTTCGCCGCGCGCTCCAGCAACCGCAGGCGGACCTGCTGCACCCCGTCCGGCAGGTCCGCCTGCGGCACCCCGCCCAGCGCGAGCACCGCCCGCACCCGGCGTTCCTGAGCCGCGTCCAGAGGATCCTCGTCCTCCGGCGCACGGCGGGCCTTTCTGCGCAGCACAAGCCACCCCCTCACCGCGTTTCCTCTACGACGCGGCAGCGCACGGAAACGTTCGACCGGATCTCCGGAAAACCGTGTGGAGGCGTACCTCACACCACCGGGCGTCCCATTCCTCGGGCATGGTGCGCAAAGAATTGGACAGGCGGACCCGGGTCGACCGCATGATGGAAAAGCCGCAGACACGCAAGCATCACAGGTAAGGGAGTCGCCGTGAGGGTCGGAATCGTCGGAGCCACCGGTCAGGTCGGCACGGTCATGCGCAGGATCCTCAAGGAGCGGAACTTCCCGGTGACCGAGCTGCGCCTGTTCGCCTCGGCACGCTCCGCCGGGACGGAGCTGGACGGCGTGACGGTGGAGGACGCGGCGAGCGCCGACTACTCCGGCCTGGACATCGTGCTGTTCTCCGCGGGCGGCGCGACCTCGAAGGCGCTGGCCGAGAAGGTCGCCTCGCAGGGCCCGGTCGTGATCGACAACTCATCCGCCTGGCGCAAGGACCCCGAGGTTCCGCTGGTCGTCTCCGAGGTGAACCCGCACGCCATCGCGAACCGCCCCAAGGGCATCATCGCCAACCCGAACTGCACCACGATGGCCGCGATGCCGGTCCTGAAGGTGCTGCACGCCGAGGCGGGCCTGGAGGCGCTGGTCGTCGCCACCTACCAGGCCGTGTCCGGTTCCGGTCTCGCGGGCGTGGCCGAGCTGCACGGCCAGGCGCAGAAGGTGATCGCCGACGCGGACAAGCTGACCCACGACGGCGCGGCGGTCGACTTCCCCGAGCCCGGCGTCTACAAGCGCCCCATCGCCTTCAACGTGCTCCCCTTCGCCGGGAACCTCGTCGACGACGGCCTGAACGAGACCGACGAGGAGCAGAAGCTCCGCAACGAGTCCCGCAAGATCCTGGAGATCCCCGACCTCAAGGTTTCCGGCACCTGCGTCCGCGTCCCGGTGTTCTCCGGCCACTCCCTGCAGGTCAACGCCCGTTTCGCCCGCCCGATCTCCCCCGAGCGCGCGACGGAGCTCCTCGCCGAGGCCCCCGGGGTCGAGCTGTCGGACATCCCGACGCCCCTGCAGGCCGCCGGCCAGGACCCCTCCTACGTCGGCCGCATCCGCCGCGACGAGACCGTCGACAACGGCCTCGCCCTGTTCATCTCCAACGACAACCTCCGCAAGGGCGCCGCGCTGAACGCAGTCCAGATCGCGGAGCTGGTGGCGGCGGAGCTGAAGCAGGCCTAGGGCCTGCGCACCTCGTAGAGGAAACAGCCGTACTCGACGGCCCGGACGTGGACGAGTGCCACATCCGGGTCGTCGAACGCGTTTTTGAAGGCCGCGTCGTCGGGGGCGTCGACCAGTTCGCCGCCGAGGATGCGGCCGTCGGCGGAGTAGCGGCGGACGGTGCGGTGGGCGTCCGCGAAGGGGTAGGCGTCGTCGCCGGTGGCCGGGCCCGGGCACTGCTCCGCGTGGACGAAGACGGGTCCCTGCTCGTCGTAAGCCCCCGGCTCGGCGCCCGTCCCGGCCGCCCAGCGGCGCAGCGGCGCGTAGGCGACGAGCGCGATCCGCTCCCCCGGCTCACTGCGGCGCAGACAGCAGCGCAGGGGGGCGCCGCCCTCGTCGTCGGTGAACGGGGCCGGCGGCCGGCCCGCGTCGTCGGCGACGCGCAGCTCCTCGAGGACGGACGGGGCGACGGGGCGTGCGGTGTAGGTCGTCATACGTCCCAGGCTGACGCGGGCCGGGCGCGATGACCGGCGGGAATCGGACACGGCGTTCCCGCAGGTCGGCTGGCCGGCGCCGGCTACGACGGACGTGCGTGCGACCGGGCCGTCCGTCGGAGACCAGCGGCGGTAAATGGACATCGCGCTTTTCCCGGCCGCCGTGGAAGGATGGCCGCACCGCCGAACCGACACATACGAGGAGATGAACGCGTGCCTGGCACAAACCTGACTCGCGAAGAGGCTCAGCAGCGGGCGCAGCTGCTCACTGTCGAGTCCTACGAGATCGATCTCGACCTCTCCGGCGCGCAGGAGGGCGGTACGTACCGGTCCGTGACGACGGTGCGTTTCGACGTCAGCGAGAACGGCTCCGAGTCCTTCATCGACCTGGTCGCCCCCACGGTCCACGAGGTCACCCTGAACGGCGATCCGCTCGACCCGGCGGAGGTCTTCGCGGACTCCCGGATCGCGCTGCCGGGCCTGCTGGAGGGCCGCAACGTCCTCCGCGTGGTCGCGGACTGCGCGTACACCAACACCGGCGAGGGCCTGCACCGCTTCGTCGACCCGGTCGACCAGCAGGCCTATCTCTACACCCAGTTCGAGGTGCCGGACGCCCGCCGGGTCTTCGCGAGCTTCGAGCAGCCCGATCTCAAGGCCACCTTCCAGTTCACGGTGAAGGCGCCGACCGGCTGGACCGTCATCTCCAACTCCCCGACCCCGGAGCCCAAGGACGACGTCTGGGTCTTCGAGCCGACGCCGAGGATCTCCAGCTACATCACCGCGCTGATCGTCGGCCCGTACCACTCGGTGCACAGCGTGTACGAGAAGGACGGCCAGTCCGTGCCGCTGGGGATCTACTGCCGGCCCTCCCTCGCCGAGTTCCTCGACTCGGACGCGATCTTCGAGGTCACCCGGCAGGGCTTTGAGTGGTTCCAGGAGAAGTTCGACTACGCGTACCCGTTCAAGAAGTACGACCAGCTCTTCGTGCCGGAGTTCAACGCGGGCGCGATGGAGAACGCGGGCGCGGTGACCATCCGCGACCAGTACGTCTTCCGTTCCAAGGTCACCGACGCGTCGTACGAGCTGCGCGCCGAGACCATCCTGCACGAGCTGGCCCACATGTGGTTCGGCGACCTGGTCACCATGGAGTGGTGGAACGACCTGTGGCTGAACGAGTCGTTCGCCACGTACACGTCCATCGCGTGCCAGGCGTACCACCCCGCCTCCCGCTGGCCGCACTCCTGGACGACCTTCGCCAACTCCATGAAGACGTGGGCGTACCGGCAGGACCAGCTGCCCTCCACCCACCCGATCATGGCCGAGATCCGCGACCTCGACGACGTCCTCGTCAACTTCGACGGCATCACGTACGCCAAGGGCGCGAGCGTCCTGAAGCAGCTCGTGGCGTACGTCGGCATGGACGAGTTCTTCGCGGGCGTGCAGGCGTACTTCAAGAACCACGCGTACGGCAACACGCGGCTGTCCGACCTGCTGGGCGCGCTGGAGGAGACCTCCGGGCGCGACCTGGGGAACTGGTCGCAGAAGTGGCTGCAGACGGCCGGCATCAACATCCTGCGTCCGGAGATCGAGACGGACGCCGAGGGCGTGATCACGTCGTTCGCGATCCGCCAGGAGGCCCCGGCGCTCCCGGCCGGTGCGAAGGGCGAGCCGACCCTGCGCCCGCACCGCATCGCGGTCGGCCTGTACGAACTCGACGACACGAGCGGCAAGCTGGTGCGCGACGAGCGCGTGGAGCTGGACGTCGACGGGGAGCTGACGGCCGTACCGCAGCTGGTCGGCAAGCGCCGTCCGGCCGTCGTCCTGCTCAACGACGACGACCTGTCGTACGCGAAGGTCCGCCTCGACGAGCAGTCCCTCGCCTTCGTCACCGAGCACCTCGGCGACTTCGAGTCCTCCCTCCCCCGCGCCCTGTGCTGGGCCTCGGCCTGGGACATGACCCGCGACGCGGAACTCGCCACCCGGGACTACCTGTCCCTGGTCCTGTCGGGCATCGGCAAGGAGTCCGACATCGGTGTCGTGCAGTCCCTGCAGCGCCAGGTGAAGCTCGCCGTCGACCTGTACGCCGACCCGGCCGCCCGCGAGTCGCTGCTGACCCGCTGGACCGACGCCACGCTGGCCCATCTCCGCTCCGCCGAGCCGGGCAGCGACCACCAGCTGGCCTGGGCCCGCGCCTTCGCGGCCACGGCCCGTACCCCGGAGCAGCTGGACCTGCTGGAGTCCCTGCTGGACGGTTCGCAGACGATCGAGGGCCTGGCCGTCGACACGGAGCTGCGCTGGGCGCTGGTGCAGCGCCTCGCCGCGGTCGGCCGCTTCGACGAGGCGGAGATCGCCGGCGAGTACGAGCGGGACAAGACGGCGGCCGGTGAGCGCCACGCGGCGTCCGCCCGTGCCGCCCGCCCGACGGCGGAGGCCAAGGCGGAGGCCTGGGCGTCGGTCATCGAGTCCGACAAGCTGCCGAACGCCGTGCAGGAGGCGGTCATCGCCGGCTTCGTCCAGACCGACCAGCGCGAGCTGCTCGCCCCGTACACGGACAAGTACTTCGAGGTGGTCAACGACATCTGGTCCTCCCGCTCGCACGAGATGGCCCAGCAGATCGCCGTCGGCCTCTACCCCGCCATCCAGGTCTCCCCGGAAACCCTGGCCAAGACGGACACCTGGCTCTCCGAGACCGACCCCAACGCGGCCCTGCGCCGTCTGGTCTCGGAGTCCCGCTCGGGCGTGGAGCGCGCGCTGAAGGCGCAGGCGGCGGACACGGCCGCCTAGTTCCGCGTACGACCGCAGGGGGCGCCCGGCATAGTGCCGGGCGCCCCTTCGTATGCCCTCAGCGCACGACCATCCCGCCCGTCACGTTGACGAACGTGCCGGTGATGCCCGCAGCGTGGTCGGAGGCCAGGAAGGTGGCCGTGGCGGTGATCTCGGCGAGGGTGGGATTGCGGCGGGTCATCCGCATCGTCGCGAGGTTGGCGACGATGCCCTGGATCGCGGCCTCGTCGATGGCCGGGTTGACCGCGGAGAGCTTCTCGACGGTGAAGGTCTCGGGGACACCGGCCGCCCACAGGCCCACGGCGCGTACTCCGCGGGGGCCCAGTTCGATCGCCAGGTTGCGGACGAGCGTGTCGGTGGCGGCGTCCGCGGGTCCCGTGCCGCCCATCATCGGACTGCCGTGCGCGGAGCCGCTGTTGAGGGTGAGGATGACGCCGGAGCCGCGCTCGGCCATGCGGCGGCCGGCGGCGCGGGCGGTGATGAAGTTGGCGCGGGTGCCGTCGATCACCGGCCGCAGGAAGTCGTCCACCGGCATGTCGGTGAGCGGGGCGCCCTGCACATCGCCGCGGCTGACCAGGTTGAAGGAGATGTCGACGGCGCCGACGCCGTTCAGGTGGTCCTCGACGGCCGCCTCGTCCAGCGCGTCCACGACGGCGACCTCGGCGTCCTTGATGTCGGCGGCCACCGCCTCCAGTGTCTTACGGGTCCGTCCGACGAGGTGGACGCGGGCCCCCTCGGCGGCGAAGGCGCGGGCCACCGCACCGCCGATCGAGCCGCCGGCGCCGTAGACGATCGCGGTCTTGTCGGTGAGCAGCATGGTGATTCTCCCTGCGGGTCGTGACGTTCGTGTCGGTCATATGGACGCGCCGGGGCCGTGGCGGTCATCGGTCACAGACGCAGGGGCAGGCCGAAGGCCGGGAAGAGGTGCGGTTCGAAGGAGGTGATCTCGACGATCCGGTCGTCGGTGTCGAAGCGGAGCACGTCGAGGACCTGCGCGCGGTACACGTTCGTACCGGGCCTGCGGACGTAACCGCCCGCCGCGAGCTGGCCGTTGGCGCGCGCGGGCAGATGGCGCCAGTGGCCGAAGAACATGGGGGACGCCGGGTCCAGGGTGGGGCGCAGGAAGTCGACGAGGGCGTCGCGGCCCGTGAACCAGAACGGGTTCGGCGGCATGGTGAGCGTGACGTCCTCGCTCAGCAGCTCGGTCATCGCCCCGAAGTCGAGCTGCTCGGCGGCGGTCATGTACCGCTGCAGCACGGCCCGTTGGGCCCGGGTGGGCTCGGCCGTCGTCCAGTCGGCGCGGTGGCCGGGCAGCCGGTCGCGCAGGGTGGGGCGGGCGCGCTGCAGGGCGCTGTTGGCGGAGGCCACGGTCAGGCCGAGGGCCTCAGCGGTCTCTGCGGCGGTCAGCCCCAGCACGTCCCGCAGGATCAGCACAGCGCGCTGGCGGGGCGGGAGGTGCTGGAGGGCGGCGAGGAAGACCAGTTCCAGGGTCTCCCGGGAGAGCGCGGCGGCCTCCGGCTGCTCCTCGGCGGAGGGCAGTTCGTCGTCGGGGTAGGGCTGCAGCCAGGTGATGCGGGCGGGTGGCTCGCCGGTGCCGTGGTTCATGCCGGGGATCGGTTCGTAGCGCTGCGGGCGGCGGGCGGTGCGGCGCTGGAAGTCCAGGCAGGCGTTGGTGGCGATGCGGTACAGCCAGGTGCGGGCGCCGGCCCGCCCCTCGAAGCCGTCCCGGGCCCGCCAGGCCCGCAGGAACGTCTCCTGCACCAGGTCCTCGGCGTCGTCGTGGGAGCCGGTCATGCGGTAGCAGTGGACCTGGATCTCACGGCGGTGGGCCTCGGTGAGGGCGGCGAAGTCGGTCTCGGTGAGGGCGGCGACCTCGGACCCGGTGAGCCGGGGCCGCGTCTCCGGTTCCGTCACGGGGCGGCGCGTGACGGATTCCTTCGCCGTGTCCCGCGCCACCCGCGCCACCCGCCGCAGCCGGGCGACGGACGACGACAGCTCGCTCACCCCCGAGTACAGGACCGAGGGCGGTGTGGGTGCCAGCTCCTTCACCTGGCGCGCGAGGTCCTCGATCAGACCCTCCACCCCGGTCTCCTCCGGCCCGTGCCGCCTGCGGTACGCCTTCTGCCGGCAGGCCGCCGAGCAGTACAGGGAGCTGCGGCCGGTGCGGCCGGCCCGGGCGGGCAGCGGCTTTCCACACACCGCACAGACGTCGGCGACCACGGGCACCTCCGGGTGGGGATTGCGTCACGCGGGGACGGTGTGACGCTATACCTGCTCGGGGCGCGTGAGGTGCGTCCGTGCGACTTTCCGGAAGGCCGTCACCATACGGCTGCGGTCGCCCGCGCGGGTGGCGAGGGCGACCTGGCTGGGCTCCACGCCGTGCAGCGGGATGGACGTGAGGTCGGGACGGAGCCGGATGCCGGTGGGATAGGCCGTGACGACCAGGGCCTCCCCGGCGGCGACGACCTCGAACTTGTCCTCCAGGTCCTGGATCTCGGGGCCCTCGGGCACCGGGCGGCCGTCCGGGCGGGGTTCCAGGCGCCAGAAGGCTGCCCAGACGGGGTCGGCGCCGGTGATCCGGGGCATCGGCTCGTCCGCGATGTCGTCGACGGTGACGGACTCCTTCCCGGCCAGCCGGTGATCGACGGGGACGACCACGGACCGGGGCTCGTCGTAGAGGACGGTCACGTCCAACTGGTCGGTGACGAAGGGCAGTCGGGCCACCGCCGCGTCAACCCGGCGCTCCAGCAGTGCCGCGCGCGCCTCGTCCCAGCGCAGGTGCCGGCTACGTACGTCGGCCTCCGGGTGCCGGCGCCGCATTTCGCGCACGGCGGCGGTGACGATCACTCCGCTGGTGAAGCCGACGGTGAACCGGCCGGGCTCGGCGGCGGCGCGGGCCTCGGCCGCGGCCTGCTCGGCGGACCGCAGCAGCGCCCGCGCGCGGGGCAGGAACACCTCCCCGGCCTCGGTCAGCCGGGTCCCGCGCGGAGTGCGGTCCAGCAGCCGGGCGCCGACCTGCTGCTCCAGGCTCGCGATCTGCCGGCTCAGGGACGGCTGGGTGATGTGCAGGGTCTCGGCGGCCCGCCCGAAGTGGCGGTGCTCGGCGACGGCGGTGAAGTACCGGACCAGACGGAGGTCGAGGTCAGCCATCCCTCCACTCTACTCACCTGTGGTGATGCCCGAACCGTATTGCACCATGCGGAACAGGCTTTGGACGCGGCCGCCGCCCCCTTCCGAGGATGGAGGCACACTCACCCACTCCCCTCACGAAGGGCCGCACCATGCATGTATTCGTCACGGGCGCCACCGGTTTCATCGGTTCCGCCGTGGTCCGTGAACTCCTCGACGCCGGGCACCGGGTCACCGGGCTGGCCCGCTCGGACACGTCCGCCGCCGCGTTGACCGCGGCCGGGGCCGAGGTGCACCGCGGGGATCTCGACGACCCCGACTCCCTCGCCGCGGGGGCGGCCGCCGCCGACGGCGTCGCCCACCTCGCTTTCATCCACGATTTCTCCGGCACCTTCGACTTCGCCGCCGCGTGCGCGGCCGATCTGCGAGCCGTCGAGACGATCGGCACCGTGCTGGAAGGCTCGGACAAGCCTTTCGTGATGTCCTCCGGTACGGCCCTGCTGCAGCCCGGAAGGGTCTCCAGCGAGGAGGACACGGCCCCGCCGGAGTCCTTCGGGGCGATCCGGGCGCGGAACGAGGACGCGGCCGTCGCACTGGCCGACCGGGGGGTCCGGTCGGCGGCCGTCCGGTTCTCGCCGTCCGTGCACGGGCGCGGCGACAAGGGCTTCGTCTCGATGCTGATCGCGATCGCCCGTGAGAAGGGCTTCTCGGCCCACGTCGGCGACGGCGCCAACCGCTGGGCCGCCGTGCACCGCTCGGACGCGGCCCGTCTGGTCCGGCTCGCCCTGGAGTCGGCGCCGGCCGGTTCCCGGCTGCACGCGGTCGGCGACGAGGGCGTGCCGTTCCGGGACATCGCCGCCGTCATCGGCCGCCACCTGGACCTGCCGGTCCGCTCCATCGCCCCCGAGGAAGCGGACGCCCACTTCGGCTGGCTCGGCCACATCGTCCCCCTCGACGTACCGGCGTCCAACACCCTCACCCGCAAGTGGCTGAACTGGGACCCGACGGGCCCGGCCCTGCTGGAGGACTTGGAGGAAGGCCACTACTTCACCGCGTAACCGAGGTGACCGAGCGGGGCGCTCCTCCCCGGGGGCGACTGCCCTCTGGGAGGCTGGGGTCCTCACGGAGGCTGCGGTCCCCTTTGCGGGTTCCGGCCCCTCGCGAGCTGCGGTCTCCTCGGAGGCTGGGTTCTCCTCGGAGGCTGCGGTCCCCTTTGCGGGTTCCGGTCCCCTCGCGAGCTGCGGCCCTCTCGGGAGCTCCGGTCATCTCGCGAGCTGCGCCCCCCCCTGCAGATTCCGGCAGCCTCCGGAACTGCGGTCCTCTCGCGGGTTCATGTCCTCTCGGCAGCTCCGGTCCTTGCGGACAGCCCCGATCCTCTCGGAGGCCCCGGCCCCCTTGCGGGTTCCGGTCACCTCGCGAGCTGCGGCCCTCTCGGGAGCTCCGGTCATCTCGCGAGCTGCGCTCCCCTGCGGATTCCGGCAGCCTCCGAAACTGCGGTCCTCTCGCGGGTTCATGTCCTCTCGGCAGCTCCGGTCCTTGCGGACAGCCCCGATCCTCTCGGAGGCCCCGGTCCCCCTTGAGGGTTCCGGCCCCCTCGCGAGCTGCGGCCCTCTCGGGAGCTCCGGTCATCTCGCGAGCTGCGCCCCCCTGCAGATTCCGGCAGCCTCCGGAACTGCGGTCCTCTCGCGGGTTCATGTCCTCTCGGAGGGCCCGGTCATCTCGGGAGCTCCGGTCATCTCGGGAGCCCCACCTCTCGCGGGCCCCACTCCTCCCGCGAGCTCCGGTCCTCTCGCAGGCCCCGCTGCCCTCGGAGGTCCCGGACCCCTCGTTGGCCTCCCCCGGTGATACGGGACGCGCGCGGTCGTGGGGGACGTGCTCCCAGTTGTCCCGTCACCGTCGCGCCGAACGCCAGTGCCATGCCCGTCAGTTGGAGCGCGGTGAGTGTCTGGTCGAGGGCCGCCCAGCCGACCACCGCGGCGGTCAGCGGGGAGAGCGGGCCGAGGAAGGTGACCTGGGTGGCGCTGAGGCGGCCGATGCCGCGGAACCAGAGCCAGTAGGCGACGGCCGTGTTGGCCAGGGCGAGGTAGAGGTAGCCGCCGACGGCAAGGGCGTCCAGCGCGGGCGGCGCGCCCTCGACGAGCAGCGCAAGCGGGGCGATGAGCAGACCGCCCGCGGTCAGCTGCCAGCCGGTGAGGGCCAGCGGGCCCACGCCCTCGGGACGGCCCCACCGCTTGGTCAGCACGGTGCCGGTCGACATCGACGCGGTCGAGGCGAGGGCGGCCAGCACCCCGACGGGATCCAGCGCCCCGGCCGCCTTCAGTACGACCAGACTGACGCCGAACGCGGCCACGACCCCGGCGACCACCGCCCGTACCGTCGGACGCTGTCCGAGAACCAGCGCCGAGAGCCCCACGACGAACAGCGGCCCGACCGACCCGACGACGGCCGCCATCCCGCCGGGCAGCCGGTAGGCGGACAGGAACAGCAGCGGGAAGAAGGCCCCGATGTTCAGCGCGCCGAGCACGCCGGCCTTCCACCACCAGGCGCCCCGCGGCAGCACCCGGGTGACGGCCAGCAGCAGGACCCCTGCGGGCAGGGCCCTGACCAGGGCGGTGAACAGCGGCCGCTCGGGCGGCAGGAACTGGGTGGTGACCACGTAGGTGGTGCCCCAGGAGACGGGGGCCAGCGCGGTGAGCAGGACGGCTGCGGACCGTTTCATGACCGGGTCCTTTCTCCTCAACAACTCAAAACTAGCTTGGCATTGATTAGCTTACCGCTAAGCAACTTTCCATCAAGCTACTTTCTTGCGGTTGACCCTGCCGCTGCGGATACTCGGGACATGAGTGCACAGCGCAAGGACGCCGTCGACGCGATCATCGAGCAGTGGGCGAGGGCGCGGCCCGACCTCGACACCAGGGCGATGGAGGTCTTCGGGCGGATCCACCGCCTCTCGCGCACCATGGGCGACCTCGCTGAGAAGGCGTACGCCCCCTACGGCATCTCACGCGGCGAGTTCGACGTCCTGGCGACCCTGCGCCGCGCCGGGGAGCCGTACACCCTCTCGCCGCGCCAACTCTCAGCGACGCTGATGCTCACCACGGGCGGTATGACGGGCCGCCTCGACAAACTGGAGCGCGCGGGCCTGCTGCGCCGCGCTCCCGACCCGCACGACCGCCGCGCCCTCCAGGTGACGCTCACCGAGAAGGGACTGGACGTCATCGACCAGGCGGTCGGCGCGGGCCTGTCCGTCCAGACCGAGGCCCTGTCCACCCTGACCGAGGAGCAGGCCGACCAACTGGCCGACCTGCTGAGGGAGTTGCTGGCGGGGGCGCAAGAAGCGTGAGAACACGTCGAGGGCGCCGGCCGCACCCGCGGTGCGGTGCGTCCGGCGCCCTCGGTGAAGCGTCGGGTCAGGCCTTCGCCTTGGCCTTGTCCGCGCCGGTCTTGGCCACGCGGTGGCTGGGGTGGGACTTGTCCAGGACCATCACCAGGCCCGCGATGATCCCGAACAGGGCGAGCGGGATCGCGACGTAGAGGCCCAGCGTCTGGATGACACTCAGGCCCTTGCCGGGGTCGTCGCCGTCGTCGCGGGTCAGCGCGAGCGCGGGGGACGACATGAGCAGCATCATCAGCGTCGTACCGGCGGCCAGGGCGCCGGCGCGCAGGGCGTTCTTCTTGTCCACGGTCCCAAAAGTATCGAATGACGATCGGGGTCGCTCGTCCGGGGTCCCCCAGCGGCCCCCGGCCAGGCCCCACCCGGCCCGCGCCGCCGGCTACCCGGTCCGCAGGACGTCGATCAGGGCATGCAGCCGCGCCGAGCCGGCCAGCTCCTCCAGGGTCACCGGCCTGCCCTGCGCGTCCGCGATCGGCAGCCGCCAGTTCGGGTACTGGTCCCAGGTGCCCGGCAGGTTCTGCGGACGCCGGTCGCCGACCGTGTCCGGGAGCCAGACGCCGAGCAGGCGGGACGGGGTGCGCAGCAGGAAGCGGTGGACGGCCTGGATCTCGGCCTCCTCCTCGGAGGCGCCGTGTCCGCCGCCCGTGCCGTGCAGCAGCCCGAGCCGGGTGAGCACGGCGAGCCACTCCCCCGTGTCGGCCGCGGCCTCGGCCCGTTCCTCCGCGAGGGGGCGGGTCAGCAGGCCGAGCCGGTCGCGGAGTTCGACGTGTTCGCCGGTGAGGCGGGCCGCGGTGGAGGGCAGGTCGTGCGTGGTGGCGGTGGCGAGACAGTCGGCGCGCCAGTCCTCGGGGGGCAGCGGGCGGCCGTCGCCCTCCCAGTCCCGTTCGAACCACAGCACCGAGGTCCCGAGCACCCCGCGCTCGCGCAGCTTCTCCCGCACCCCGGGCTCCACGGTGCCCAGGTCCTCGCCGATGACGACGGACCCGGCACGCGAGGCCTCCAGCACCAGGACGGCGAGCATGGCCTCGGCGTCGTACCGGACGTACGTGCCCTCCGTGGGCGGATGCCCCTGCGGCACCCACCAGAGCCGGAACAGACCCATGACATGGTCGATGCGCAGGGCACCGGCGTACCGGAACAGGGCCCTGAGCAGGCGGCGGTACGGCTCGTAGCCCGACTCGGCCAGACGGTCCGGGCGCCACGGCGGCAGCCCCCAGTCCTGGCCGCGCGCGTTGAAGGCGTCCGGTGGGGCGCCCACCGACATCCCGGCGGCGAAGTACTCCTGCTGCGCCCATGCGTCGGCGCCCTCGGGGTGCACGCCGACCGCCAGGTCGTGGACGACGCCCACCGCCATCCCGGCGTCCCGCGCGGTGCGCTGGGCGGCCGTGAGCTGGCTGTCGGTGAGCCAGGCCAGACGGCAGTGGAAGTCCACCCGGTCCATCAACTCGCCGCGGGCGCGGGCGGTTTCTGCCGAGCGGGGGTCGCGCAGACCGGCCGGCCAGCTCCGCCAGTCCGGACCGTGCACCTCGGCGAGGGCGTACCAGGTGGCATGGTCCTCCAGCGCCTCGCCCTCCCGGGCGAGGAAGTCGGCGTAGGCGGCGCGCCGGCCCGGGCCGAGCGGTACCTCGCGGACCAGTTCCAGCGCCTCCCGCTTGAGCTCCCACACCGCGTCCCGGTCGATCAGCGCGTCCTTCTCCAGGACGGAGGCGCGCAGCCGGTCGGCCCGCTCCAGGAGCGTCCGCAGTTTCTCGCGCTCGGTGACGTACGCGTACTCGGGCACGTCCTCGACGCGCAGGTGCACCGGGTCGGGGAAGCGGCGGGAGGAGGGGCGGTAGGGGGACGGGTCCGTGGGGGCGCCGGGTACGGCCGCGTGCAGGGGGTTGACCTGGACGAAGCCGGCGCCGAGCGCACGGCCGGCCCAGTCGCTGAGTTCGGCCAGGTCGCCCAGGTCGCCCATGCCCCAGGAGCGGCGGGAGAGCAGGGAGTAGAGCTGGACCAGGAGGCCGTACGAGCGCGTCGTCGGCGTCGGCAGACGGGACGGGGCGACGACCAGGTGGGCCGCGGCGGTGCGGCCGTCGGGGGCGGCGACGCTCAACCGGTGGACGCCGGGCGGGAGTCCCTCGACGGACGTCCGCGTCTCGCCCTCCTCGGTCTCGACGCTCAGCCGGGTGCCGGGCGGGAGGGCGTCCAGGGCGGGGGACGGGGCGCCGCTCCAGAGAACCACCGTGGGCGGCAGCAGCCGCTCGGCCAGTTCGCGCTCGCGGGCGGCGAGCGCGGCGCGGACCGAGGCCTCGGTGCCGGCGTCGACGCCGAGGGCGGCCAGGGTGAGGGTGACGGCGGTGGCCGATGCGGCGACCGTGCGGTCCGGGGAGGGGCTGTAGGAGGCGGCCACACCGTGCAGCTCGGCGAGCCGGGTCAGCTCCTCGGAGGGCGGTTCGACCGGCCCCGGCGCGGTCATCTACGGCCTCGCGCAGTCCGGCTCGGGGGCCACCGCCTCGCTGGTCAGCGGCGCGGCCTCGGAGAGCGGGGGTTCGCTGGTGAGCGGCTCGGCCTCGGGCAGCGGCGGCTCACTGGTGAGCGGGGTCTCGGCGCAGGCACCCTCCGCGCTGAAGACGCAGAAGTGCGGCTCGTCCTCAAGGGGCAGCAGCTGCGCCACGGGTTTGGAGAGCGGATAAGCCGGTGCGGCCACGAGGGGCCTCCTTCACGAGTACGGCGACCTTGGGGGCGGTTACCGCAGCCCTACCCACCGGGCGCGATGACAGACGTACAGGAAGGAACTACGTGCCTCTCATCACATTCTGGGCCCGGGCACCGGGCACGTCACCCGCCGACAGACCCCTGCCACTATTCACTCGCTACATGTATTGAGTGCATACTGATCCCCATGAGCACCCGCCACATCCTGCTGGGCCTGCTCGCCGCAGGGCCGAGCCATGGCTACGACCTCAAGCGGCGGCACGACGAGCGTTTCCCGCAGGCCCGTCCGCTGGCCTACGGGCAGGTCTACACGACCCTGCAGCGCCTGGTCCGGGACGGTCTCGCGCGGATCGACGGCACGGAGTCGGACGGCGGGCCGGAACGGACGACGTACCGCTCGACCGAGGACGGCTCGCGTGAACTGGCGCGCTGGGCCGGGGAGATCGCGCCGCCCGCGCCCTTCGTGACGAACGAGATCTTCGCCAAGGTCGTCGTGTCGATCCTGTCCGGCGGCGACGCGGGTGCCTATCTGCGGGCCCAGCGCGACGCGCACATGGAGCGGATGCGGGAGCTCACGGCGGTCAAGACCGCCAAGGGCGCCGACCTCGCGACCGTGCTCTCGGCGGACTACGCCCTCAACCACCTCGACGCCGACCTCCGTTGGATGACCACGACGGCGGCCCGGCTCACCACCCTGACCGCGGAGGTCGACTCGGCATGAACAACGGGGACGGGAAGGTGCCGCTGCTGGCGGCACGCGGCCTCACCAAGGCGCACGGCAGGACCGAGGCCCTGCGCGGTGCCTCGGTCGAGCTGGCCGCGGGCGAGATCCTCGCCGTGACCGGCGCGAGCGGCAGCGGCAAGTCGACACTGCTGCACTGCCTCGCCGGGATCGTGCGGCCGGACGCGGGCGCGGTGACGTATGCCGGCGAGCGGCTGGACCGGTTGCCGGAGCGGCGACTGAGCGAGCTGCGGCGGAGCGACTTCGGGGTGGTGTTCCAGTTCGGGCAGCTGATACCGGAACTGACGGCACTGGACAACGTGGCGCTGCCGCTGATGCTGGCGGGGGCCTCGCGAGGGGAGGCCCGAACACGGGCCGGTGAGTGGCTGGAACGGTTCGGCGTACGCGGCCAGGGGGACCTCCGCCCGGGCGAGATGAGCGGCGGCCAAGCCCAGCGCACCGCCCTGGCCCGCGCCCTGGTCACCGGCCCGCGGATCGTCTTCGCGGACGAACCGACGGGCGCGCTGGACTCCCTGGCGACCGAACAGGTCATGACGTCCCTGACCCACACGGCCCGCGAGACCCACACCGCCGTCCTCCTGATCACCCACGACGCCCAGGTGGCGGCCTACGCGGACCGGGACATACGCCTGACCGACGGGGTCGTGGCAGGAGCGGGGGTCACGGCATGAGCGACGCGAACCCTCCCCTCGGAACTCTCTCCACGTTGCGGAGTGAGCTGCGGCTCGCCTGGTCGTTGATCAAGGGATCGGACCGGCGGGAGTGGTGGCGGGTCGGGCTGACCGTGGTCGGGGCCGCGGGGGCCGCCGGGCTCGGGCTGGTGATCGCCGTGCTCGTGCCGATGGACGGGCACCATCACATCGGCCTCGGTGGCGGGCTGCTCGACCAGCCGGGGACCCGGGGCGGCGTGGTCGTCGCGCTGACGCTGCTGCTCCTGCCCGTGTTCGGGTTCCTCGGCCAGTGCGCACGCATCGGTGCCGTGCACCGCGACCGGCGGCTGGCCGCGCTGCGCCTCGCGGGGGCCGCGCCCACGCAGGTGCGGCGGATCGCGGCGCTGGAGACGGGCCTCGCCTGTCTGGCCGGTTCCGCCGCCGCCACCGCGGTCTCCGTGCCGGTCCTGCTCGGCCTCTGGCACGACCCCGACCCCCTGGCCTGGGCCGGCATCGTCGCCGTGGCCCTGCTGGTCCCGGCGGCCGGCGCGGCCGTGAGCGTGCTGTCACTGCGCCGCGTGGTGGCCTCGCCGTTGGGTGTCGTACGACGGACACAGCCGAGGGGCCCCGGGCGGCTGTTCCTCGTGGCGACCGTCCTGCTGGGCGTCTCCGCGCTGTTCGTGACGGCGGCCGTCTTCGTCGGCGACCCCTTCTCGCTGCCCCTGTTCGGACTCGCCGTCGGCCCGCTGGCCGTCTTCGCGCTCTGTCTGCTGGTCGGCGCCGTCGCCGTATGGCTGACCGGCTGGTGGTCCGGCCGGCTGGGCGAGGCCCTCGCCTCCCGGGCCGGGAGCGCGGCCCTGCTGATCGCGGCGGAGCGGCTGCGGGCGGACCCGTGGGCCGCGGCCCGCACGCACGCGGCGGTGCTGCTGGTCACGGTGGTCGGCACCGGTTTCGTGGGCGTGCGCCAGGCGTTGCTGGCCGACCTCGACACCCTCCACCGCGAGCACAGCCTCGACGTCTCGTACGGCAGCAGCGGCCTCCACCTGACCGGCGCCGCGATCCTCGTCGCCCTGGTGCTCGTCCTCGCCGCCCTCGCCGTCGGCACCGCCGAGTCCGTCGCCACCCGGCGCCGGGGCCTGGCGGCGCAGACCGCCGCCGGGGTGCCGCGCGCGGTGCTGGGCCGGGCGCTGCTGCTGGAGACCGCGCTGCCGCTGCTGCCCGCGGTCGCTGTGGCGGGCGTCGGTGGCATGGGCATCGGCGTTTGGTACGCCTCGCTCACCGCGGACCATCTCGTGGTGCCGCACGTCGCGCCGCTCATCCCGCTCACGGTCTACGCCTGCTGTCTGCTCGCGGCAGCCACCTCGCTCCCCCTGCTGCGCCGCACACTGCACCCGGCCGAGCTGCGCTACGCCTGACCGCATGACTGTCCGGCCCGGGAGCGCGGGGGGCTCCCGGGCCGGGCCGTACGCTGCCGCACTCCCTGTGACCAGGGGAATGCGAAGGCCCGGACCGTCAGGCGGAGATGCCGTCGATCCGGGCCATGGCGTCTTCCGCGCCGTACGGCTGCAGGTAGGGCAGCCAGCGCGGGTCCCTATGGCCGGTCCCGATGATGCGCCAGGCCAGACCGGTGGGCGGGGCCGGTTTGTGGCGCAGCCGCCAGCCCAGCTCGATCAGGTGTCGGTCGGCCTTGACGTGGTTGCAGCGGCGGCAGGACGCCACCACGTTGTCCCAGACGTGTTTGCCCCCGCGGCTGCGCGGGATGACGTGGTCGACGCTGGTTGCGACGCCACCGCAGTACATGCACCGGCCCCCGTCACGCGCGAACAGCGCGCGTCGGGTCAGAGGAACGGGCCCCCGATAGGGAACCCGGACGAATCGCTTGAGCCGGACCACGCTTGGTGCGGGGACTGTGACGGTCGCGCTGTGCAGGAAGGCGCCCGATTCCTCGAGGGAGACGGCCTTGTTCTCCAGGACGAGGACGAGCGCGCGGCGGAGCGGTACGACGCCGAGTGGCTCGTACGACGCGTTGAGGACCAGGACATGCGGCACGGATGCCTCCTTGGGCGTCGGCGGCGCGTGGCTCGCGCCGGGACGATCTGTAGGTCAGTGTCCCCTCTTGCCTGGTGGACGCGCCACCATGTCCCGGTAACGGGCTGGGAGTGTTTTCGACCACACGTGATTCATCCCCCCGAGCGGGATGTGTTTATCCCACCTGCTCATCCCGGGTGCGCACGAACTCTCCTCAGAAGACCGCAAGGATTCCCACACCGTGCCCCGATAGTGTGGTGGGCCTGCCCTTCCGGTGACCTTTTCGTGACCTTGACCGCGTCGCGTGCCGGGGGGCGGACCGCTGCACCTGGAGGTACCCGCCGTGTCCTTGCCCGCCGTCCTACTGGCCGCCGGTTCGTCGCCGTCGCCGTCGCCGTCCCCCTCGGGGTCGACGGCCGTGACGGTCCCGACGCTCCAGGACGCCCAGGAGAGCGCGACGAACGCGGCCAGCTGGGTCGAGCAGAACTGGTCGACGTGGCTGGCGATCGGTCTCAGGGTCCTGCTGATCCTGGTGATCGCGGGAGTGCTCAGAGCGGTCGTGCAGCGGGCGATCACCAAGCTGATCGACCGGATGACCCGCACCGCCGAGGCGGTCGACGGCACCTCGCTCGGCGGTCTGCTGGTCAACAACGAACGCCGCCGTCAGCGCTCCCAGGCCATCGGCTCGGTGCTGCGCTCGGTGGCGTCCTTCCTGATCCTGGGCACCGCGGCGCTGATGGTCCTGGGCGCGTTCCAGATCAACCTGGCCCCACTGCTGGCGTCCGCCGGTGTCGCCGGTGTCGCGATCGGTTTCGGCGCCCGCAACCTGGTCACCGACTTCCTCTCCGGTGTCTTCATGATCCTGGAGGACCAGTACGGCGTCGGCGACACGATCGACGCGGGCGTGGCCTCCGGCGAGGTCATCGAGGTCGGCCTGCGCGTGACCAAGCTGCGCGGCGCCGAGGGCGAGATCTGGTACGTCCGCAACGGCGAGGTCAAGCGGATCGGCAACCTCTCCCAGGGCTGGGCCACGGCCGGTGTCGACGTCACCGTGAAGGCGAACGAGGACCTGGACAAGGTGAAGGCCACCCTCGACGAGGTCGCCGAGAAGATGAGTGCCGAGGAGCCCTGGAACGAGCTCCTGTGGAGCCCGATCGAGGTGCTCGGTCTGGACAGCGTGCTGCTGGACTCGATGGTCGTGCGCATCTCGGCGAAGACCATGCCGGGCAAGTCCCTCGCCGTCGAGCGCGAGCTGCGCTGGCGCGTCAAGCGGGCCTTCGACGCGGCGGACATCCGCATCGTGGGCGGCGAGACGGCCGTGGCCACCGCCCTGGACCCCGCCGACCCGACGGAGCCGGTCGCGGCCCCGTCCGCCCACTCCAACCCGGACTCCCCGCAGTCGGCGGCGGCGACGCCGATAGCGCCGCAGCGGACCGCACCGAAGTAGCCGGCCGCTCCCCCGGTCCCACCGCCCCCGAGGTAACGAGTGTGTTGCCTCGGGGGCGGCTTCTATTGACGCCCCCTTCGCCCTGGGCTTACGTTCCTTTCCAGCCAATAGGAAACTTTCCTAACAGTGATGGAATGAGAAGCTGGACAGTCGAAAGGCAGGTGTCGACCCATGGCAGGATCCGCCGGTACGCCGGGCACCCCGCGCGTCCTGCGCGCCATGAACGACCGCGCCGCCCTTGACCTCCTCCTGGAGCACGGGCCGCTGTCCCGCACGCGGATCGGCAAGCTCACCGGCCTCTCCAAGCCGACCGCCTCCCAGCTGCTCGCCCGCCTCGAGGCGGCCGGGCTGGTCCTCGCCACCGGTACCACCGAGGGACGGCCCGGCCCCAACGCCCAGCTGTACGAGGTCAACCCGGCCGCCGGGTACGCGGCGGGCCTGGACGTCACCCCGGAGCGCATCCTCGCCGCCGTCGCCGACGTCACCGGCCGCACGGTGGGCTCGTACGAACTCCCCACCCCCGGGAGGCGTCCGGCCCAGCCCGTCGTCCGGCAGGTCACCGACGCCCTCGACGGTGCGGTGAAGGCGGCGGGGCTGGCCCGCGACGACGTCCACCGGCTCGTCATCGGCACCCCCGGCGCCTTCGACCCCAACACCGGCCGGCTGCGCTACGCCTCGCACCTCCCGGGCTGGCACACCCCGGCCCTGCTCGACGAACTCGCCGCCGCGCTGCCGATGCCGGTGGAGTACGAGAACGACGTCAACCTCGTCGCCGTCGCCGAACAACGGCTGGGCGCGGCACGGGGGCACGAGGACTTCGTGCTGTTCTGGAACGAGGGGGGCCTCGGCGCCGCCCTGGTCCTCGGCGGCCGGCTGCACCGCGGCTGGACCGGCGGCGCGGGCGAGGTGGGTTTCCTCCCGGTGCCGGGCGTCCCCCTGGTCCGGCAGGTGACGAAGGCCAACAGCGGTGGCTACCAGGAGCTGGCCGGCTCCCAGGCCGTCCCGCGTCTCGCCCGCGAACTCGGCATCGCGCAGATCCCCTCGGGGCCGTACGCCGAGGTGGCCGCCGCGCTCCTGGAGCGGGCCGCCGCCGAGGACACCGACCTCTCCCGCAAGCTCCTGCAGACGTACGCGACCCGGCTGGCCACCGGTCTCGCCGCCCTCGTCTCCGTCCTCGACCCCGAACTCGTCGTGCTCAGCGGCGCTTCCCTGACCTCGGGCGGTGAGCCGCTGCGCTCCCTCGTCCAGGACGAGCTGGAGGAGCTGGCCGCCGCCCGCCCCCGGCTCGTCATCGGCGACGTCCGTGAACATCCCGTGCTGCGGGGCGCGCTGGAGAGCGCCCTCGCGGCCACCCGCGACGAGGTCTTCGACACCTCGCGCTGACGCACCACCCCTCCCGCACACTCCGCACTCACCCCCCGCGCCCTCACCCACCCCGTCCCGCCCCTGGGAGACCTCGTCATGCCCGAAAAGTCCAGGAAAGTCGCCCCCGAAGTGACCCGGAAGGCGGCCCTCGCGCTCGCCGCCTCCGCCTCCCTCGCCCTCCTCGCCACCGCCTGTACCGGACAGTCGAGCTCGGGTGCGAGCGACGACGCCTCCAAGGACACGACCATCAACTTCTGGCACGCCTGGAGCGCGCCGAACGAGGTGGCGGCCGTGAAGTCGCTGATCGCCGGCTTCGAGAAGGCCCACCCCAACATCCACGTCAACGTCGTCGGCAACGTGACCGACGACAAGATCAACCAGGCGCTGCGCACGGGCGGCGACAAGGCGCCCGACGTCATCTCCTCCTTCACCACCAACAACGTCGGCAAGTTCTGCTCCTCGGGCGCACTGGTCGACCTCAACCCCTTCTTCAAGAAGGACGGCATCGACCCGGCGACCACCTTCCCCAAGGCGATGAACGAGTACACCCAGTTCAACGGCGACCGCTGCACGGTGCCGCTGCTGGGCGACGCGTACGGCCTCTACTACAACAAGACCGAGTTCAAGAAGGCCGGCATCACCAGCCCGCCGAAGACCTGGTCGGAGTTCGAGGCGGACGCCAAGAAGCTGACGATCCCCCAGGGCGACACCTACAAGCAGCTCGGGTTCATGCCGGACTACCACGGCTGGGAGACGACGACCGAGCACTACTTCGCGCAGTTCTCGCCGACGTACTTCGACCAGAACGGCAAGTCCGACCTCGCCAAGGACCCGGCGTTCGCCGCCGGATTCCAGCTGCAGAAGAAGCTCGTCGACGAGCTCGGCGGCTTCAAGAAGCTGGAGACCTACCGCTCCACGCTCGGCGACGAGTGGGGCAAGAAGCACCCCTTCCACACCGGCCAGGTCGCCATGCAGCTCGACGGCGAGTGGCGGCTGGGGATGGCCACGGAGGCCAACCCGAAGCTGGACATCGGCGTCGCCCCGCTGCCCGTCCCCGACGACCAGGCCGGCCAGTACGGCAAGGGCTACATCACCGGCACCATCGCCGGTATCGCGGCCACCAGCAAGAAGCAGAACGCGGCCTGGGAGTTCGTCAAGTACATCACCACGGACACCGACGCGGTGGTGAACTTCTCCAACGGCATCCACAACGTGCCCTCCACGCTGGCCGCCCTGAAGTCCCCGAAGCTGAAGTACGACCCGCGCTTCAAGACCTTCCTCGACATCGCGGCGAACCCGAACTCCAACACCAGCCCCGCCTCGATCAACGGCGGCTCGTACCTCGTGACCATCCAGAACCTCGGCTACGACTACGAGAGCGGAAAGGTCACCGACCTCAAGGCCGGCCTGGAGAGCACGGCCAAGCAGATCGACACGGACATCGCGCAGGCGAAGTAGTCCCACGATGAGCACCATCACCTTGGCGTCGAAGCGCCGCCGGTCGGCGCTTCGGACCCTCGCCTTCATGTCGCCCTGGTTGATCGGCTTCGCGGTCTTCTTCGCGTACCCGCTGATCTCGACGGTCTACTTCTCGTTCATGCACTACGACGGCTTCAAGGCGCCGACGTGGAGCGGTACGAAGAACTGGACGTACGTCTTCGAGCACTACCCCTACTTCTGGCCCGCCCTGCGCAACACCCTGTGGCTGGTCGTCGTCATGGTGACCCTGCGGGTCGTCTTCGGACTCGGCGTGGGCCTGCTGATCACCAAGATCAAGACGGGCGCGGGGGTCTTCCGCACCCTGTTCTACCTGCCCTACCTCGCCCCGCCGGTGGCCGCGACCATGGCGTTCGCGTTCCTGCTCAACCCCGGTACGGGCCCGGTCAACTCGATCCTGGAGAAGGTGGGCATCCCGGCCCCCGGCTGGTTCAACGACCCCACCTGGTCCAAGCCGGCCCTCACCCTGCTCGCCCTGTGGGGCATCGGCGACCTGATGGTCATCTTCATGGCCGCGCTGCTCGACGTCCCGCAGGAGCAGTACGAGGCCGCCGAGCTGGACGGCGCCTCGGCCTGGCAGCGGTTCCGGTACGTGACCCTGCCCAACATCTCCCCGATCGTGATGTTCGCAGTCGTCACCGGCGTGATCCAGACCATGCAGTACTACACCCAGCCGCTGATCGCCGGGAAGGTCGCCTCGGGCGTGATCCAGGGCGCCGGCACCCAGTTCGAGCCCGGCTACCCGGAGAAGTCCACGCTGACCCTCCCGCAGCTCGTCTACAACCTCGGATTCCAGCGCTTCGACTACGGCTCCGCGTGTGTCGTCGCCCTCGTCCTGTTCGTCCTGTCCATGGTGTTCACCGCGTTCCTGATGCGGCGCCGGGGCGGTCTCAACCTGGCAGGTGACTGACCATGGCCCAAGTACTGGACAAGCCGGTGCAGGTGCACGCCCCGGTCTCCCCCGCCGAGCGCACGGCCCGCCGCAGGTCGCTCTTCGAGTGGATCGCCATCCACTCCCTCGGGGTGGCGGCCGCGCTCTTCTTCACCCTGCCGTTCGTGTTCGTGTTCCTGACCTCGCTGATGAGCGACAGCCAGGCCCTCAGCCGGGACCTGATCCCGCACACCTGGGAGTGGGCCAACTACAAGAAGGTCTTCGACACCCCGGGCTTCCTCACCTGGTGGAAGAACACGCTGATCTACGCGGGACTCGGGACGGTCCTCACCGTCGTCTCGTCGATCCCGGTGGCCTACGCGCTCGCCAAGTTCCGCTTCCGGGGCCGCAATCTCGCCCTGATGCTGGTCATCTCGATGATGATGCTGCCGCCGCAGGTGATCATCATTCCGATGTACCTGTTCTGGGCGAAGCAGCTGGACCTGTCGGGCACGCTGTGGCCGCTGATCATCCCGATGGCCTTCGGCGACGCGTTCTCCATCTTCCTGCTGCGCCAGTTCCTGCTGACCATCCCGAACGAGTACGTCGACGCGGCCAAGGTCGACGGCTGCGGCGATCTGCGCACCCTGCTCAAGGTCGTCATCCCGATGGCCAAGCCCGGCATCGCCGCCGTCGCCCTGTTCCAGTTCTTCTACGCCTGGAACGACTACTTCGGCCCGCAGATCTACGCCTCGGAGAACCCGGGCGCGTGGACGCTGAGTTACGGCCTGGAGTCCTTCAAGGGCGCGCACCACACCGACTGGAACCTCACCATGGCCGCGACCGTGCTGGTCATGGCCCCCGTGATCCTCGTGTTCTTCTTCGCCCAGAAGGCGTTCGTCGAGGGCGTCACGCTCACCGGAGTGAAGGGTTAGACACTTCATGAAACTCACCGTGGTCGGCGGAGGGTCGACCTACACGCCCGAACTCATCGACGGCTTCGCCCGGTTGCGTGACACCCTGCCCATCGAGGAGCTGGTGCTGGTCGACCCGGCCGCCGAGCGCCTCGAACTGGTCGGCGGGCTCGCCCGGCGCATCTTCGCCAAGCAGGGCCACAGCGGCCGTATCGTCACCACCTCCGACCTGGACGCCGGCGTCGAGGGCGCCGACGCGGTGCTGCTGCAGCTGCGCGTCGGCGGGCAGGCGGCGCGCGAGCAGGACGAGACCTGGCCGCTGGAGTGCGGCTGCGTCGGCCAGGAGACCACCGGCGCGGGCGGTCTCGCCAAGGCGCTGCGCACGGTGCCGGTGGTGCTGGACATCGCCGAACGGGTGCGCCGTACCAGCCCGGACGCCTGGATCATCGACTTCACCAACCCGGTCGGGATCGTCACGCGCGCGTTGCTGCAGGCGGGCCACAAGGCGGTCGGCCTGTGCAACGTGGCGATCGGCTTCCAGCGCAAGTTCGCGAACCTGCTCGGCGTCTCGCCCGCCGACATCCACCTCGACCACGTCGGCCTCAACCACCTCACCTGGGAGACCGGTGTCCGCCTCGGCGGCCCCGAGGGCGAGAACGCGCTGCCCAAGCTGCTGGCCGAGCACGGCGACGCCATCGCCGCCGACCTGCACCTGCCCCGCGAGATCCTCGACCGCCTCGGCGTGGTCCCCTCCTACTACCTGCGCTACTACTACGCGCACGACGAGGTCGTCCGCGAACTGCGCACCAAGCCGTCCCGGGCCGCCGAAGTCGCCGAGATGGAACGGCAGTTGCTCAAGATGTACGGCGACCCGGCCCTGGACGAGAAGCCGGAGCTGCTGGCCAAACGGGGCGGCGCGTACTACTCGGAGGCGGCCGTCGACCTCGCGGCCTCGCTGCTGGGCGCGGGCGGATCGCCGTACCAGGTGGTCAACACCTACAACCGGGGCACGCTGCCCTTCCTGCCGGACGACGCGGTGATCGAGGTGCAGGCGGCGGTCGGCGTGAAGGGGGCGACGCCGCTGCCGGTGGCCACCGTGGACCCGCTGTACGCGGGCCTGACGGCGAACGTCACCGCCTACGAGGAGCTGGCCCTGGAGGCGGCCCTGCGGGGCGGCCGGGACCGGGTGTTCCGGGCCCTGCTCGCCCATCCCCTCATCGGCCAGTACGAGTACGCCGAGAACCTCACCGACCGACTGATCGCACACAACCGGGAGCACCTCGCGTGGGCATGACCGCACGTGTCCTCGCCGTCGACGCGGGCAACAGCAAGACCGACGTGGCGGTCGTCGCGGACGACGGGACCGTCCTGGCCACGGCCCGTGGCGGCGGGTTCCGGCCGCCGGTGGTGGGCGTCCAGACGGCCGTGGACGCCCTGGGCGACGCGGTCGGCCGGGCCTTCGCCGCCGCCGGTGTGGAGTCCGCCGACCATGTCTCCGCCTGTCTCGCCAACGCCGACTTCCCCGTCGAGGAGGAGCAGTTGGCGGCCGCGCTGCACGCGCGCGCGTGGGGCACGTCGGTGGAGGTCCGCAACGACACCTTCGCCATCCTGCGCGCGGGCATCACCGAGCCGCGCGGGGTCGCCGTGGTCTGCGGCGCCGGCATCAACTGCGTCGGTATGCGCCCCGACGGCCGTACCGCCCGTTTTCCCGCGCTCGGCCGGATCTCCGGTGACTGGGGCGGCGGCTGGGGCCTGGCGGAGGAGGCCCTGTGGCACGCCGCGCGCGCGGAGGACGGCCGGGGCGAGGAGACGGAACTGGTCCGCACACTCCCGGCCCACTTCGGCTACGCCACCATGCTCGCGCTGATCGAGGCGCTGCACCTGGAGGAGGTCGAGCCGGTACGCCGGCACGAGTTGACGCCGGTGCTGTTCGCGACGGCCGCGGACGGCGACCCGATCGCCCGCGCGCTGGTGGACCGGCTGGCGGACGAGGTGGTGACCATGGCGACGGTCGCGCTGACCCGTCTGGACCTGCTGGAGGAGGAGACCCCGGTCCTGCTCGGCGGCGGCGTCCTGGCCGCCCAGCACCCCCAACTGAACGACGGCATCAGGGACTTGCTGGCGGTCCGGGCACCGAAGGCGGTGGCCCGAGTGGTCACGGCGAGCCCGGTGCTGGGCGCGGCGCTGCTGGGCCTTGACCGGGTGGGAGCGGAGAGGGAGGTGCACGAGCGGGTACGCGCCCGGTTCGAGGGCTAGTAGGGCCGCCCTCTGGTCTGTCGCGCGTCGCGGGCGCCACTTCGGCGACATGCCCTGTGCCCTGCTGGAATCCCGGTCGTCCCGCACGGGAACCGAACTGATTCCGGCGGCGTATTCATGGGCAGGGGGTGGGGCGGGACGCTGTGTCGTGCGCCGGTGGGACGGCGAAGGCACTGCGATCCGATCAAGATCCCGTGAAGGCCGGTGCGGATGTCGGCCCCGGCGGTGATACTTGCGGCGAAGGATGACCATGGGGGAGGTCAACAGTGACACACCCGCCGAAGAGCAGCGCGGCGCCACCGGGATCCGGTGTGCCCACGATGCCGGCCGTACCAGCGCAGCCGGGCCCGCCCGAACCCCCCACCCCGCCGGGCCCCGCCGCCGTACCCGAGCCCGGTGCCGCGCGCCGTACCGCCTTCGCCGAGGGCGTCGACCGGTTGCGCGCGGCCGCCACCACCGAACCGGGGCGGCTGCGCATCATCGGCGCGCTGCTCGCCCTGCTCGTCGTCGCCTTCGGCGCGGTCACCGCCTGGCAGATGACGGACCGGTCGAACGCCGCGAACGACGTGCTCACCCGCAGTCAGCCGCTCAGCACCGACGCGGCCGACATCTACCGCTCCCTCGCCGACGCCAACACGGCCGCCGCCAGCGGCTATCTGGCGGGCCCGCAGGAGAAGCCCCAGGTGCGCAAGGGGTACGAGGCCGACATCCGCACGGCCGCCGACAAGCTCGTCACGGCCGCCTCCAACTCCGACCCGGGCTCCGCCTCGGAAACGGCCATCGCCCAGCTCAACGAGCTGCTGCCGCGGTACAAGGGCCTCGTCGAGACGGCCCGGGCCAACAACCGGCAGGGCTACCCGGTGGGCAGCGCCTACCTGCGCGCGGCGAACGAGATGATGCAGCAGCAGATGCTGCCGAAGGCCCAGTCCCTGTACGACCGGGAGAACCAGCGGCTGAACTCCGACTACGCGGACGCCAAGGCCTTCCCCTGGGGGGCGATCGGCCTCGGCGTCGTCGTCCTCGCCGCACTGGCCTGGGCCCAGCGGCGCAACTTCCTGCGCACCAACCGGGTGCTCAACCACGGCCTGGTCACCGCGTCAGCGGCCTCCGTGGTGGTCCTGCTCTGGCTGGTCGTCGGCCACACCGTCGCCCGTATGGGCCTGAGCGCCTCCTACGACCACGGCGTCCGCTCCCTGAACGTCCTGCACGACGCCCGGATCGCGTCCCTGACCGCCCGCAGCGACGAGAACCTCAGCCTGATCCGGCGCGGCGCCGACACCAAGGCCGTGGGCGACACCACGGTGGACGCCTACTCGTGGGGCTACGACGACCAGATCGGCAGGCTCGCCAAGGCCCTGAACAAGGCGGACTCCCTCGCCGACGACTCCGCGGGCCAGAAGCCCGTCCAGGACGCGAACAGTTTCATGAAGGCGTGGAAGGACCGGCACGGCGTCGCCCAGAGCCTGAACGACAAGGGCGAGTACCAGCAGGCCCGCGACAAGGTCATCGGCGTCGGCAAGGACCCGACGAGCGTGTGCTTCGACAACGTCGACGCGGCGATCAAACAGGCCCTCGACCATGAGCAGCACGAGTTCAAGCAGGCCGCGAGCGGCGGCCGGGACGCGCTGACCGGACTGCCGTACGGCGCGGCGGTCCTCGCCGTGCTCGGCGCGGCGGGCGCGGTCCTCGGCATCGGCCGCAGGCTGTCGGAATACCGGTGAGGGGGGCGCGACCATGAACGCACAGCGTGTGACACGGCGTCTGCGTCTGACAGGGCGTCTGCGGTCCGGTCTGAGGGGCTGGGGCGGGGTCGGCGCGATGGCGGCCGTCTGCGCCCTCGCCGTGGCCTTCGCGCTGCTGCTGCCGCTGACCCAGTCCGACGGCGCCGCGAGCGGCGGCGGGCAGCGCCTCGCGCACGGCACCCAGGCGAAGGCCGAGAACTGCCCGGACCCGCAGAACCAGAGCCTCTCGCCCTCCGGCGGTGACGGCAGCACACCCAACATCGACAGGATCAAGAAGGCCCGCCGGCTGATCGTCGGCGTCGACACCAACAGCTACCGCTGGGGCTACCTCAACCCCAACAACGTCAAGGGCGAGCTGGAGGGCTTCGACATCGACCTGGCCCACCAGATCGCCAAGGACCTCCTGGGCGATCCGGACCTTGTCTCCTTCAAGGCCATACCGACCAACCAGCGCATCCCGGCGATCCAGCACGGCGAGGTCGACATGGTCGTGCGCACGATGACGATCACCTGCGACCGGCTCAAGCAAGTCGCGTTCTCCGCTCCTTACTTCAGCACCGGCCAGCAGGTCCTCGCCCCCAAGACCTCGACGATCACCGGGTACGACGATTCCCTCGCGGGCAAGAAGGTCTGCTCGGCGAAGGGCTCCACCGCCTACGACAACCTCAAGGCGGACCGGGGCGCCAAGTTCCCCGCCTCCACCGACATCTCCACCCAGGTGCCCAACCAGCTCGACTGCCTGGTGAAGCTCCAGCTCGGCGAGGTCGACGCGGTGGTGACCGACGGCGCCCTCGCCGCCAGCCAGGCCGCCCAGGACCCCACGGTGGAGCTCAAGGGCCACCCGTTCACCCACGAGTTCTACGGCGTGGCGATGAAGCTGGATGCCCAGGATCTGGTACGCCAGGTCAACCGCACCCTGGAGAACTACATCAAGAACGGCGGCTGGCAGGCGTCGTACGCGAAGTGGCTGCACCCGACCCTGGACCAGCCCGGCCAGAAGTCGACCTCGGCGACCCCTCCCGAAGCGCACTACAAGTGACCGACCATCGAGACTGACAGGCAGCACCAGGACCACGACAGCAGCGAGAGGTGATCGATGGGCGTCACGGACCCCGCCGGGCCGGTGATGGACCGGGACGAGGTGGACCGTGCGCTGGCGCGGCTCGGCGCGGAGCACGAGGCGATCGAGACCTCGCTGCTCGCCCTGCAGGACCACGCGGGCCGCAGGCTCCTGGAGGGCGCCGAGCTCACCGGCGTCACCAAGGAGCGCTGGACGACCGCGGAGGCGTCCATCACGCTGCTGTGGGCGTACTTCGACGCGTACACCGACACCCTGCGCTCGGCCCGGGACATCCGTTCCCGGCGCCGCTGGTCCAGCCGCGAGGACCTGGTGGAGCTGACCGAGCTGCTGCGCGGCGCCTCGGTCACGGTCGCGGGCTCGACGACCGCCACGGCGAACGCGCCGACGCTGCACGGCGCTCCGGGCAAGCTCAGCGAGCAGTTCTCGCTCTCCGACCTGGTCGACCGGATGAACGACCTGTACGCGACGAGCCTGGACATGGTCGTCGCCGCCGACGCGGTCTGGTCGGCGCTGCCCGCCCGGATCGATTTACTGGCCGCCGAGCTCCAGCGCACCCGCAAGCTCGCCCACTCCGTCGGCGTACGCCCCGGCGAGCACCCGGCGGGCGACGACCTGGAGCGCATCACCCGCACCCTGACGTCCCTGCGCGAGCAGGTGATCTCCGATCCGCTCGCCTACTGGGTCCCCGCGCAGGGCAGTTCGGCACCGGGCGGCGGCCGCCCGGACACCACGGTGTACGACCGTGAGGCGCGCGCCCTGGAGGACGTGCGCCGGGAGATCGACGCCGTGCTCACCGTCCGCCAGGACGCCGAGCAGCGGCTGGTGAAGTTGCGGGACGTGCTCTCCCGCGCGGACCGCACCCTCGCGGAGGCGCGCACCGCGCGCGGGGAGGTCCTGGCGAAGATCGCCGCGACGGAGGTGCCCGTGGTCAGCGGCCCGCCGACCGCGCTGCAGGAGCAGCTGGCGACGGCCGCCGAGTACCGCAGACACGCCCAGTGGCACCGGCTGTCCCCGCTCCTGGAGTCCCTGGAGCAGAAGGCCGAGGACGAACTGCTGCGCGCCCGCGAGTCGTTGACCGCGGTCACCGCTCCGCTGGCGGTCCGTGCGGAGCTGCGCGGCCGGCTCGACGCGTACAAGGCGAAGGTGGCCCGGCACGGGCTCGCGGAGGACCCGTTCCTGATCGAGCGGTACGACGCGGCCCGGCGCATGCTGTGGAGCGCGCCCTGCGACCTGCGGGTCGCCGAACAGGCCGTGCTGCGCTACCAGCGGGCGGCCGCCGAGGCGCTGGGCGGCCCGCGTGTGCCGGAGCAGGGCACACCGTGGGATCGTCAAGATCACAGGGGTGAGTCGTCATGAGTCGGGGGGAGTCATGAGCCAGGCACAGCAGACCTGTCAGCGGCCCGACTGCGAGGGCACGTACGAGGACGTCGGCGGCGGCGCGCTGTACTGCGACACCTGCGGACACGCGCCGGTCGTCTCGGGCGACGGCATGGTCTCCTCGCCCGCCACCGGCATCACCGGCGGCGGCAAGGGCTCGCAGAGCAGCGGCAGTTCACGCTCCAGCAGCCGCAGCTCCCGTACGTCCTCGCAGTCGTCGAAGTCGCGGCGCTCGGTGTCGGGACGCCTGTCGCGCGCCCTGTCCGGCAGGACGACCGGCCGCTCGGTGTCGGTGCGCAGCTCCGGCTCCGCCACCAACACCTCCGGCCGTGGCCGGCTGGGCGCCGGCCTGGTGCAGGTGCCGGACGTGCCGCGGCCCGACCCGCGCGCGATGGTGCGGGACAACCCCGAGGTGCCCGAGCGCAAGCGGTTCTGCTCGCGCTCCGACTGCGGGGCGCCGGTGGGCCGTTCGCGCGGCGACCGGCCGGGCCGCACCGAGGGATTCTGCACCAAGTGCGGGAACCCGTACTCGTTCGTGCCGAAGCTGAAGGCCGGCGACGTGGTGCACGGCCAGTACGAGGTCGTGGGCTGTCTGGCGCACGGCGGGCTCGGCTGGGTCTACCTCGCCGTGGACAAGGCGGTCTCCGACCGCTGGGTGGTCCTCAAGGGCCTGCTGGACACCGGCGACCAGGACGCGATGGCCGCGGCGATCTCCGAGCGGCGCTTCCTCGCCGAGATCGAGCACGCCAACATCGTGCGGATCTACAACTTCGTGGAGCACCTGGACCAGCGCACCGGCTCCCTCGACGGCTACATCGTCATGGAGTACGTCGGCGGCAAGTCCCTGAAGGAGATCGCCAACGGCCGCCGCACGCCCGACGGCAAGCGCGACCCGCTGCCGGTGGAGCAGGCATGCGCGTACGGCATCGAGGCGCTGGAGGCACTCGGCCATCTACACAGCCGCAACCTGCTGTACTGCGACTTCAAGGTCGACAACGCCATCCAGACCGAGGACCAGCTCAAGCTGATCGACATGGGCGCCGTGCGCCGCATGGACGACGACGAGTCGGCGATCTACGGCACGGTGGGCTACCAGGCGCCGGAGGTCGCCGTCGACGGCCCCTCGGTCGCCTCCGACCTGTACACGGTGGCCCGCACGCTGGCCGTGCTGACCTTCGACTTCCAGGGCTACACGAACGTCTTCGTGGACTCCCTGCCCGACCCGGACAACATCGAGGTCTTCCGCCAGTACGAGTCGTTCTACCGGCTGCTCGTCCGCGCCACCGACCCCGACCCGGCCCGCCGGTTCGCCTCGGCGCAGGAGATGGCCGAGCAGCTGACCGGCGTGCTCAGAGAGGTCGTATCGCTCCAGACGGGCCGCGCCCGGCCCGCCCTGTCGACCCTGTTCGGGCCCGAACTGCGGGTCACGGACACGGAGTTGTTCCCCACGCTGGAGGGCGACGTCTCCCGGCTCGGGGCCCGCTCCGCGCAGCCGAAGAAGCAGCACTCCCAGCTGTCGGCCACCCCGGGCGGCGGCCCGGGCATCGTGAAGCCGGTCAACTCCCCCGCCGCCGCCCTCGCCCTGCCGGTCCCCCGGGTCGATCCCGCCGACCCCAACGCCGGTTTCCTCGCGGGGCTGCTCGCGACCGCGCCGGCCGAACTGCTCGGCGCGCTCGCGGCGGCGCCCTCGTCCTCGGTGGAGACCCGGCTGCGGCAGATCAGGGCCTGGCTGGAGAACGGTGACTCCGAGGCGGCGCTGACCTCGCTGACCACGCTGGAGGAGGAGCGGCCCGACGACTGGCGGGTGGTCTGGTACCGGGGCGTGGCCGCGCTGGTCACCGACGACCACGAGGGCGCCGCGCTCGCCTTCGACGCGATCTACGACGCCTTCCCCGGGGAGACCGCGCCCAAGCTGGCCCTGGGCCTGTGCGCGGAGGTGCTCGGCCAGCTGGACAACGCGGCCGAGTACTACCGCCTGGTGTGGTCGACCGACCCGAGCTGTGTCAGCGCCGCCTTCGGGCTGGCCCGGGTCCAGCTGGCCGGCGGCGACCGGCGCGGTGCGGTGAAGACGCTGGAGTCGGTGCCGGAGTCGTCCATCCACTACACCGCCGCGCGCGTGGCGGCCGTACGGGCGAGGCTGCGTCAACGCACGGCCGTCGCCTCCGACGCGCCGTTCCTGGAGGATCTGACGGCCGCCGCCGGGCAGGTCGAGGCGCTGGACGCGTACGGTCTGGACCCGGCCCGCAGGGAGCAGTTGTCCGCCGAGGTCCTCGGCTCGGCGCTGGACTGGATACTCTCCGGGGGCCAGGGTTCCGCGCCCGCCGGCCGGCGCGTGCTCGGCAACGACCTGGACGAGCGGGGACTCCGCTTCGGCCTGGAGCGCTCGTACCGCACGCTGGCCCGGCTGGCGCGGGGCGGCGAGGAGAGGATCGACCTGGTGGAACGTGCCAACCGTTACCGCCCCCGGACGTGGGTGTAGTTGATGTCGCAGATGCCCCAGCTGTCCGCCTGCCCGAGCTGCGAGTGGCCGCTCGAGTCGGGTGACCGTTTCTGCGGTGCGTGCGGATTCGACCTGTCCGCGGTGCCGCCGCGGCCGGACGACCATCCCACGATCGCGCTCAACGGCTCGCCGCCCCCGGGCGAGGACGTGAACTGGCCGACCGTGCCCGCGCCGGGCGCCGACACCCGCGCGGCCACGCATCTGCCCACCGATCTGCCCGGCACGGACTCCGGCGGCGGCCCGCTGCCCCAGGAGCGGCCGACCGGGTCGCCGGTCTCCCCTGCCTCCGGCGTGCGCTTCGACCGGCCGCCGGAGCCCGACGAGTACCCGCTGCAGGCCCCCGACCCGCGCCTGGCCGACCTCGCGGCGGGCGGGGAGGCCAAGCTGTGCGTGGCCTGCCGCGCGGGCCGGGTGGACAGCGACGGCTACTGCGAGAACTGCGGGCACGCCCAGCCGCGGGAGCGCGACCACATGGAGCAGGAGTGCGGCCCGGCCGCCGCCGTCAGCGACCGCGGACTGCGCCACCACCGCAACGAGGACGCCTTCGGCATCGGCCACACCGCCCTGCCCGACGGCACCCCCGCCACGCTCGCGATCGTCTGCGACGGCGTCTCCTCGGCGACCCGGCCCGACGACGCCTCCCTCGCCGCCGCCGACGCCGCCAGCGAGTCCCTGCTGGCCGCGCTGCCCCGCGGCACCCACCCGCAGCAGGCGATGCACGACGCGATCGTCGCCGCCTCGCACGCGGTCAACGCCCTGGCCGCCGAGCCGGCCACGGCCCGCGAGCACTCCCCGCACCAGAACGCGCCGGCGTGCACCATCGTCGGCGCGGTCGTCACCGCCGGTCTGCTGGTCGTCGGCTGGGTCGGCGACAGCCGTGTCTACTGGGTGCCGGTGGACCGCACCTCACCGCCGGCCCGGCTCACCGAGGACGACTCCTGGGCGGCGCAGATGGTCGCCGCGGGCCTGATGAACGAGGCCGAGGCGTACGCCGACGAGCGCGCCCACGCGATCACCGGCTGGCTCGGCGCGGACGCCTACGAACTGGAGCCGCACACCGCTTCCTTCAAGCCGGACCGGCCGGGTGTAGTGGTGGTGTGCACGGACGGGCTGTGGAACTACGCGGAGGCGGCGGAGGAGATGGCCGAGACCCTGCCCGCGGACGCCGCCGTGCGGCCGCTGCACAGCGCGCAGGTCCTGGTCGGTCACGCCCTGGACGGCGGGGGCCACGACAACGTAACAGTGGCCCTCGTGCCGTTCCCGGCCGTGTCCCAGGGGGCAGGATCGGCCTGAGGCCGTTCACGGGGAGGTCTCGGCGGACCGGAGGGGACCGGTCCGCATACAGTCGTCGCCTCGCGGACGCGGGGTTCTCGAGGGGGATTTGAGTACGCATGGCCAATTTCTCGAAGTCCAACGTGCCGACGTTCTCGATGGACGTGTACCAGAACGAGTACCTGCCCGAGGGCGGCCGGGAGGTCAACGCGATCGTGACGGTGACCGCGACCGGCGGCGGCACGCTCGGCAGCGCGGTCGCGGCACCCCATCTCTACGCGCGCGGCCAGGGTCCGTCCGCGGCGGTGGCGGTCATGGTCGACTGCTCCGGCTCGATGGACTACCCGCCGACCAAGATGCGCAACGCCCGCGACGCGACCGCCGCGGCCATCGACACCCTGCGCGACGGGGTGCACTTCGCGGTCATCGGCGGCACGCACGTGGCCAAGGAGGTCTACCCGGGGGGCGGCCGGCTCGCGGTCGCCGACGCCACCACCCGGAGCCAGGCGAAGGAGGCGCTGCGCAGGCTGAGCGCGGGCGGCGGCACGGCCATCGGCACCTGGCTGCGGCTGGCGGACCGGCTGCTGTCCACCGCCGACGTCGCCATCCGGCACGGCATCCTGCTCACCGACGGCCGCAACGAGCACGAGTCGCCGACCGACCTCAAGGCGGCCCTGGACTCCTGCGCCGGGCGGTTCACCTGTGACGCACGGGGCGTGGGCACCGACTGGGAAGTGAAAGAAGTCACAGGGATCGCCTCCGCCCTGCTCGGCACCGCCGACATCGTCGCCGACCCGGCCGGTCTCGCCGCCGACTTCACGCAGATGATGGAGAAGGCGATGGGCAAGGAGGTCTCCGACGTCGCCCTGAGGGTGTGGACGCCGGTGGGCACCACCATCAAGTTCGTCAAGCAGGTGGCGCCCACGGTCGAGGAGTTGACCGACCGCCGCACCGAGGCCGGCCCGCGGGCGGGCGACTACCCCACCGGTTCCTGGGGCGACGAGTCCCGCGACTACCACGTCTGCGTGGAGGTCCCGTCCGCCGGCATCGGCCAGGAGATGCTCGCCGCCCGGGTCTCCCTCGTCATCCCGCAGCCCGACGGAAGCGCCGAGAACCTGGGCGCCCAGGGCCTGGTACGGGCCGTGTGGACCGACGACATGGCGGCCTCGACGTCGATCAACCCGCAGGTCGCCCACTACACCGGGCAGGCCGAACTGGCCCAGGCCATCCAACAGGGACTGGATCTTCGCAAAGCGGGCGATTTCGATGGAGCCACGGCCAAACTGGGCCGGGCCGTGCAGCTCGCCAGTGCCTCCGGAAACGCGGATACTGCGAAACTGCTTGCGAAGGTGGTGGACGTCGTCGACGCCGCGACGGGTACTGTGCGACTGAAGGCGAAGGTCGAGGAGGCCGACGAGATGACTCTCGAAACCCGGTCCACAAAGACTGTTCGTGTAAAGAAGTGACGTATCACCCGCCGAGTACGACCCTCCTACGACCGTAGGACCCTGAAGGAGAGGGGGAGGCGCCGACATGCCGACCTGCCCGAACGGACACCAGTCGGGTTCCGACGACTGGTGCGAGGTCTGCGGTCACCGCATGGCCGGTGCCGTGCCTCCGCCCCCGCCGCCGCCCCCGGGCGGTGGCTACGGCTTCCCGCCCCCGCAGGGCACCCAGCCCGGCGGGCGTCCGCACCTGTCCGCGGTCCCCGACCCGGAGCCGGAGCTGTGCCCGCAGTGCCGTACGCCCCGCGAGGGCGGCGCGCCCTTCTGCGAGGAGTGCCGGTGGAACTTCCTCACGAACACGGCCACCTCGTACACCCCGGCCGCCCCGCGCCCGCCGGCCCCCGGCCCGAACGTGCGCTACCAGCAGCAGCCGCCCGGCCCGTCGTACGGCGGCGGTGACTCGTACGAGTACCAGAGCTCCCGCCCGTCGCAGATGAACCGCCCCGCCGAACCGATCCCGCCCTTCGGCAGCGAGCCCTCGGGCCCGACCCCGTTCGGCAACGACCCGCGCCCGGGCGGCCCCGGCGGCCCGGCGGCCTTCGGCAACGACCCCCGGCCAGGAGGCCCGTCCGGCCCCTCCGGCTTCGGCAACGACCCCCGCCCGGGAGGCCCGTCGGGCCCCTCCGGCTTCGGCGAGGACCCGCGCCCGGGTGGCGGCCCTTCCGGTTTCGGCAACGACCCGCGGCCGGGCGGCCCGGGCGGCGGACCGTCCCCCTTCGGCAACGACCCCCGCCCCGGTGGCCCCTCCGGCTTCGGCGACGACCAGCGCCCGGGCGGCGGACCGTCCCCCTTCGGGAACGACCCGCGCCCCGGGGGCCCGTCCGGCTTCGGCAACGACCCGCGTCCCGGTGGACCGGGTGGCCCCGGTGGCCCGTCCAACTTCGGTCCCGACCCGTCCCGTCCGGTCCCGCCGCCGCCCGGCCCGACGCCGACCACCGCTCCCGGTGGCCCCGGTGGCGGCCCGCAGGGGTTCCAGGCCGGCCCGGCGGCGCCGCCCGCGTTCCCGCAGGAGACGCGGCGGCCGCAGCAGGGCGGACCGTCCTTCGGCGGCGGTGAGGACGACTGGGTGATCTCCCCGCCGTCCTCCGGCCCCGGTGCTCCGGGCGCCCCCGGGCGTCCCGGCGGCGCGGGTGGCGGCTACGGCTATCCGCAGCCCGGCTCCACCCAGGCCCCGCCCGGCCCCGGCTACGGGCGGCCGCAGGCGGGTCCGGCGACCTGGACGGCGACCATCGGTCCGGACCGCGAGTACTTCATGGCGATGATGCAGCGCTCCGGCCCGGAGGCCGCGGGCCTGAACCTGCCCGCGTACTCGCCCGAGCAGCAGCGCACGCTGTCCGGCAACCAGATCACCATCGGTCGCCGCCGGCACTCCACCGGCGACACCCCGGACATCGACCTGTCGGTGCCGCCGGAGGACCCGGGCGTCTCGCACCAGCACGCGGTGCTGGTCCAGCAGCCGGACGGCAGCTGGGCGGTCGTCGACCAGAACTCCACGAACGGCACGACGGTCAACGGCTCCGAGGAGCCGATCCAGCCGTTCGTACCGGTCCCCCTGGTGGACGGCGACCGGGTCCACGTCGGCGCCTGGACGACGATCACGATCCGCAGGAGCTAAGCGGACATGGTGAAGTCCGCAGCGGTTCGGTAGCGCCCCCGAAGGGGCGCGGGGAACTGCGCGACCGGCCACGACGGCGCCGCGGACGACCGACGGCACAGCGCGGCAATTCCGGCGGAGCGCTTTGTCAGCGGCCGGGGAGGGGCCAGACGTACGGCCCCTCCGGGTCGTCCAGCCAGGTCCACTCCCCGCCGTCGCGGATCGTCACGCCGTAGCGGTCCCGGGTGGGCCGGCCCTCGCGTTCCCACAGGGTGTAAGCCTCGTGGGGGTCGAGGCCGCCATCGGTCAGGGCGAGCAGGAAGCGGAAGAGGTCGTGGTCCCTGGCCCGGCGCGGGATCCCGTCCAGCGGGGCCGGCTCCGGCTCGGGGCGGCCGTCGCCGCGCAGGGGCACGAAGTAGGCGGCCGTGTCCAGGAAGCGGCCCTCGGCGCATCCGGTGTCCCGGACGGTCAGCGCGAGCAGTCCCGTCGCGAGCGGGGTCAGGATCCGGGCGCCCGGAGCGCACTGGGCGACCCAGGCGGGCGGGACCGAGGTCAGCGTGCAGGTGGCGATGATCCGGTCGAAGGGAGCCCGCTCGGGAACTCCGCGCGCCCCGTCGCCGGTCACGACGAGCGGGTGGTACCCGGCGGCGGCCAGGTGCCGCCGGGCCGCGTCCGTGATGTCCGGGTACAGGTCGACGGTCGTGACCAGGTCGTCGTCGCCGAGCCGGTGGGCGAGCAGGGCCGCGTTGTAGCCGGTGCCGGTGCCGATCTCCAGGACCCGGTCGCCGTCCTCCACCCCGAGCTCGGCGAGCATCCGTGCCATGAGCGAGGGCTGGCTGCTGGAGGAGATCAGCTCGCCGTCGCGCAGCCGGGTGGCCAGCGGGGTGTCCGCGTACGCCCCGCGCACCCACTTCTCCCGGGTCGGCGGATCCGGGCTCTCTCCCCAGCGCCGCTCGTATCCGCCGCGGACGCCGACGTAGTAGTACGGCACGAACAGATGCCGGGGCACCGCCTCGAACGCCTCCCGCCACACCGGATCACCGGCCCAGGCCCCGCTCGCCTCGATCTCCCGCACCAGCGCGGTCCGCGCGGCGAGGGCGAGGTCGTCCAGGTCCTTGTCGAGAGCGTGCGTGCCCATACGTCCACTGTGCTGCGGGACGCGGCGCGAGGCGAGTACCGGAGCCGGCCGGTCCGCCGGTCCTAAGGCTCAAGTCCTGGTCCCCGGCGTCTGAGAGCATGGAGGGCGTGAAAGAGATCCGGCGCGGCACGCTTCAGACGCAGACCTTCTACGAGCAGGTCGGCGGGGAGGAGACCTTCCGCCGCCTCGTGCACCGTTTCTACGAGGGGGTGGCCGAGGATCCCGTCCTGCGGCCGATGTACCCCGAGGAGGACCTGGGCCCGGCCGAGGAGCGGCTCACACTGTTCCTGATCCAGTACTGGGGCGGCCCGACGACGTACAGCGACAACCGCGGCCACCCCCGGCTGCGCATGCGCCACGCCCCCTTCGTCGTGAACCGCGAGGCCCACGACGCGTGGCTGCGGCACATGCGCGACGCCGTGGACGAGCTCGGTCTGTCCGAGGAGCACGAGCAGGAGCTGTGGCGGTATCTGACCTACGCGGCCGCCTCGATGATCAACGCTCCCGACCGAGAATGATCAACTCCCCGGAGTGAGGACGATCAATCCTCCGGACTGAACCGGTCACGATCCGGTCAAGCTCGATCTACAAGCGCTTACCCTGCACCCCGCCCCTCTGACAGCATCGGCCGGAGGTCTGGACAACTTCCGGACGGCCACGGGGGGTCGGGGTGACGGCGTTGGGGGCGGTGACGCGTCTCGTCCTGCTGCGTGCGCGCGCCCACCGTCTGCTGCTCGCCGCCGCGCTCCTGACCGTCCTGCTGACCACGGCCGTCCTGGCCGCCCTCACCGCCTACGCGGGCGCGATCGGCGACGCGGCCCTGCGCCACTCCCTGCAGAGCCCCCGGAACGCGGCGGACAGCGCCCTCGTCGTCAAGGCCGAGGTGCCCGGCGACCGCCGTGAGGCCGCCGACACCGCCGTACGGCAGGCGGCGCGGCGCGTCTTCGCCGGCCTGCCGGTGACCGTGCGGGCGCTGGTGCGGTCGGGCCCCTACGCACTCCCCCGCTCGCTCCAGCCGCCGTCCGAACGGTCCGGGGACCCCGCGCTGACGTACCTCGCGGCCCTGGACGCGACGCAGATCCGGATCGTCGAGGGCCGGGCGCCCCGCGATGCCGCGCAGGGGGTGGAGGCGGCCCTCCCGGAGACCGCCGCCCGGCGACTCGGCCTGAGACCGGGCGCCCGCCTCACCCTCGTCGACCGGCTCGGCGGCCCGAAGGTCCGGGTCACCCTGACCGGCGTGTACCGGCCCCGGGTGGCGGACGCGCCGTACTGGCAGCTGGACGATCTCGGCGGGCGGGGCGTCAAGACGGTCGACTTCACGACGTACGGCCCCCTGCTCGCCGCCCCCCAGGTAGTGACCGGTGGCCGGGTGAGCGCCGGTCAGTCGGGCTGGCTGGCGTCCGCCGACTTCTCACGGCTGACGACCGCGCGGATCGGTGAGCTGCGCAGGGCGGCCCGTTCCGGCGGCACGGCCCTGCGCGGGCAGTCCGCGCTCGGCGGGACCACGGAGGCGGCCACCGGCCTGCCCGACGTCCTCGACCGGGTCCAGCGCTCGTTGCTCGTCTCGCGTTCGACCCTGCTGATCATCGCGCTGCAGCTCGGCCTGCTCGCGGGCTGTGCGCTGCTCCTGGTGGCCCGGCTGCTGAGCGCCGAACGCAGCGCGGAGACACGGCTGTTGCGGGCCCGCGGCGCCTCCCGCACCCGGATCGCGTCCCTCGCCGCCCTGGAGGCCTTATTTCTGGCCCTGCCGGCCGTGGTGTGCGCCCCACTGCTGGCGGCCCCGCTGACTCGGCTGCTGGCGAGGCAGGGGTCGCTGGCACGGATCGGACTGCACCTGGACGTGCCGGCAGGCGGCCGGCTCGGGGTGTGGCTGGTGGCAGCGGGCGTGGCATTGGGCTGCGCGTTCGCGGTGACACTGCCGGCGCTGAGGGCAGAGGCACCCCCGCCCCGTGCGCTGCCGGGCCGGGGGCGCACGGGCGCGGGCACGAATGCGCGACGGGGCCGGGGGCGCGGGGGCGCGAGTGCGGGTTTGCGGCTGGGATGGCGGCGCACGGGCGCGAGTGCGGGTTGGGGGCCTGGCCGGGGGCGCACGGGCGCGAGTCCAGGTCTCGGGCCGGGACGGCGGCGCACTAGCGCAAGTTCAGGTCTCCGGCCAGGACAGGGGCGCATGGGCCCGAGTGCAGGTCTCCCACTGGGCAGGACGCCGACGGACCTGAGCGCAGACCTGCCACCGGACAAGACGCCCACCGGCCCGAACACCGACCTCCCACCGGACAAGACGCCCACCGGCCCAAACACCGACCTCCCACCGGACAAGACGCCCACCGGCCCAAACACCGACCTCCCACCGAGCAAGACGCCCACGAGCCCGAGTACAGGTCTCCGGCCGGGACGGAGCCGCACCGGCGTCGATCCCGGTCCGCGGCCGGGGCGGGCGCAGGTACTGCCCGGTTCGGTGCGGGGCGGTGCGGATCTGGGGCTGTTGGCGGTGGCCGGCGTGGCGTACTGGCAGCTGGGGCGGCAGACCTCCGGCGCGGTGACCCCCGCGCGCTCCGGCACCCTCGGCATCGACCCGCTCCTCGTCGCCGCGCCAGCGCTGGCGCTGCTCGCGGGAACGGTGCTGACCCTCCGTCTGCTCCCGCTCGTGGCCCGGCTCGCCGAGCACCGCGCGGCCGGCGGGCGCGGGCTGACGGCGGCGCTGGCCGGCTGGCAGCTCAGCCGCCGCCCGATGCGCGGCGCGGGCCCGGTACTGCTGCTGGTCCTCGCCGTCGCCCTCGGCATGCTCGCCATCGGCCAGGGCGCCTCCTGGACGCGCTCGCAGAGCGACCAGGCCGACTTCGCCGCGGGCGCGCCGGTCCGTGTCCTCGGCGCCGGCGAGGCCGGCCCCGGCCGCACGGAGGCGTACGCGGCCCTGCGCGGCGTACGCGAGACCGCGCCCGCCGTACGCGCCGAACTCCCGCTCTCCGGCGACCGTACGGCCGATCTGCTTGCCCTGGACACCGCGCACGCGGCGGACATGATGCTGCTGCGCCGGGACCTGTCCCCCGAGCCGGTACGGCCGCTGCTGGCACCCCTGGGCCCGAGGAAAGCGACAGCGGGAGCCCAAGTTCCCGCCCACACCACCCGGTTGGACGTGACGGCGACCCTGCGCGGCTCACGCGGCACCGGCACCTCTGCCGACGTGACGGCCACCCTGGAAGACGGTTACGGCACCCCGTACGCAGTACCGGTGGGCGAACTCCCCGGCGACGGCCACCCGCACACCCTCGAACTGCCGCTCCCCGGTGGGCCGTTGAAGCTCACGGGTCTGCAACTGGTCGTATCGGTACCGCGCGGCAGGTCCGAACAACACCGGCTCACGATCGGCGAGTTGACGGCGCAGTCGGCGGACGGGTCGGCACGGAGGATCCCGCTGCCCACGTCCTGGAAGGTGTCCTCGTCGAGCGACGGGAACGTGTCCTCGCCCGACCCGAGGACCAACCCGAAGCCTCCGACGGTGAGTTCGTCGCCGCTGACGATCACGTACGGCACCGGGTACGTGCCGGACGACGAACCCTGGGCCTCCGCCTCGCTGACGGTACGGGCCCAGGTCGCGCAGACCTCGCCGCCCGAGGTCACCGCGGTGGCGACCGACCGCTTCCTCGCCTCGGCCGGCGCGCACACCGGACAACGGGTGGACGTGACCCTCTCCGGCGAGACCGTGCCGGTGCGGATCGTGCGCTTCGTACGGGAGTTGCCGACGACGGGGGACGCGGACGGGGGCGCGCTGCTGGTGGATCTACGGGCGGTGAACCGGGTGCTGGAGTGGCGGTACGGGGTGAGTGTGACGCCGACGGAATGGTGGCTGCGGACCGACCCTGGCTCCACGGGCCGGGTCGCCGCGGCCCTGCGCGCGCTGCCCGACCTGGATCCCTCCCAGGTCGTCGTACGCGACGAGACGGCGGCGCAGCTGCGGGACGATCCGTTCGGCGCGGGTCCCGAGGCGGCGTTCGCGGCGGCGGCCGGGGTCGCGGCGGCCCTTGCCGCGGTCGGCTTCGCGGTCAGCGCGGCGGGCTCCCTGCGCGAGCGGGGCGCCGAACTCGCGGTCCTGCGCGCCCTGGGCGCCCCGCGCCGCCGGCTGGCCCGCATGATCGCCGTGGAGCAGGGCGTGCTGGTCGCGCTGGCGCTGGTGGTGGGAACGGCGCTGGGGACGGCGCTGGCGCGCGCGGTGATCCCGCTGATCGTCCTGACGACCGAGGCGACCCGCCCGGTGCCGGGCGTCCTGGTCCGGCTGCCGGTCGGGGACGTGGCGGTGCTGCTGGCCGCGGTGGCGGTGACGCCGCTCGTGGTGACGGCGGCGCTGGCGGTGCGGCGCGGTGACCCGGTGGTGTCGTTGCGGGAGCAGGGAGGCGAGTGAGATGAACTCGGTGCCGGCTCCCTGGGTGCGGACGCGGCTGCGCACCGCCCCCGTCGCCGCTCTCGCGCTCGCGCTGCTGGTGGCGGTGACCGCGTGTCTGGCGGCCGCGCTGCCGCGGGCGGTCGACCGGTACGAGGACGCCGGTCTGCGCCGGTCGGTCGAGCGGGCCCGGCCGCAGGCCACCAACGTGGCCGTGTTCGTCGAGCCGCCCTCTCCTTATATGTCGCAGCAGCGACGGGAGTTGGCGCTGAGCCCCGGACGGCTCGGCATGCAGTACGCGGGGCTCCTGCGCGCCGTCCCGCGCCCGCTGGTCGCCGACCGCACCCAGTCGACGTACGGCGTGCGCACCGCCGTACCGCTGCAGGTGCCAGATCTGTGGCTGCCGCGGCCGAGCGGGCTGCCGGCGCAGTTCTCCCTCGCCGCCCAGCAGGGCGTCGGCGCGCACGCCGAGAAGGTCACCGGCCGGCTGCCGCGGGCCACGGCTCCGGTGACGGCACAGACCCGTGACGTGGAGGCGGCCGTCACCGCCGAGACCGCCAAGTCCCTGCGCATCAAGGTCGGTTCGGTGATCCACGTACCCGGTGAGCGGCGTCCCGCGCTCGCCGTTCACATCACCGGCATCGTCACCCCGCGCGACCCGCAGGGCCCGTACTGGGCCAGTCAGCCGCTGCTGCGCACGCCCAGCCTGAACCGTGTGCCCGGCGGGGGCGCCGACGCCGCCCAGTACTGGCTGGGCGCCCTGCTGCTGGCTCCCGAGGCCGCCCCGGCGCTGCTGGGCACGCCCTCGGCCGCATGGCGTTACTGGCAGTTGGCCCCGGCGGACCTCCATCTGCACGCGTACCAGGTGGACCGCCTCCGCTCGGCCGTCGCCTCCCTGGAGTCCGGGCCGGCCCTGCGGCAGGTGCGCGCGCTGACCGACATGTCGGCGACCGTGAACACCGGCTTCGACGACGTCCTCGGCTCCTACACCGGTCTGCGCGACGGCGTTCGCCCGCTCGTCGCCGTCGCCGCCTTCGGCACGGGCACGGTCGCCGTGGTCGTGCTGCTGATGGCGGGCGGTCTCGCCGCGGACCGCCGCCGCGCCGAACTGACCCTGCTGCGCGCCCGGGGCGCCTCCCTGCCCGGCCTCGCGGCCCGTCTGTTCGCCGAGACGGCCGTCGTCGCCGTCCCGGCGGGCGCCCTGGGCCTCGCGATCGCCCTGCTCGCCCTCCCCCAGGCCCGCACCGGCCAGGCGGTCGCGTCCGCGGCGGCCGTCACCCTGCTGGCCTGTCTGACCCTGCCGCTGCGCGCGGTGGCCGCGCACCACGCCGTACGGATCCACCCGGGCCGAGGGGACGTCACGGCCGTACGACCGTCCCGGCGCCGTACGGTCGCGGAGCTGACGCTGCTCGTGGTGACCCTGGGCGCGGTGGAGACCCTCCGCCGGCAGGGCACGGACGGCGATCAACTGGCCGCGCTGGCACCGGTGTTGGTGGGAGTGGCGGCCGCCCTGCTGCTGGTGCGCCTCTACCCGCTCCCGCTGCGCGCCCTGGCCCGCCCGGCCGCCCGGCTGCGCGGCACGGTGGCCCACCTGTCCCTGGCCCGGGCGGCCCGCACCTCCGCCTCCACGGCCCTCCCTCTGCTGGCGCTGCTCACGGCCCTCACCACGGCGGCCTTCGGCGGCTCGGTCCTGGCCGGCGTCCACGCGACCCGCGACCGGGCGGCTCTCCTCACGGTCGGCGCGGACGCCCGCGTCGAAGCGGCGACGGGAGCGCTGCCGACGGCTCTGCCGGACCGGGTCCGCCGGACGCCGGGGGTGCGGGGGACGGCCGCGGTGAGCATCGAGTACCAGGCGAAGCCCGGCGACCAGAGCACCTCGGTGCCGCTGGTGGGCGTAGACCCGCGCAGTTACGCCGAGTTGGCGTCCCGGACGGGGCTCGGCGCCTTCGGCGAGGGCGAGTTGACGGGCCGCGCGGCGGACGGCACGGTCCCGGCAATGGCCTCCGCCTCCGTCGCCTCGCGCTACGGCACCCGGCCGCTGGCGGTCCGTCTGGAGGACGGCGGCACCATCACCGTCCGCATCACGGCGGTCCGCTCCCGCACGCCGGCGGTGATCGGCGACGACTTCCTGGTGGTGAACCGCACGGCCCTCACGCCCGCCACCCGCCGCCCCACCGCCCTCCTCCTCACCGGCTCCCATCTCGACGTCCCCGCCCTGCGCCGGGCCATCGGTGACTCGGCGCCGCTGCAACTGCGTTCCGCCGAACGCGCCCGCTACGCCGACTCCCCGCTCCAGTCCGGCGCGGAACACGTCTACACGGCGGCGGTGGCGGCGGGCGCGGGTTACGCCGTCCTGTCCCTCCTCCTCACGCTCCTGCGTACGTTCCCCGAACGCACGGCTCTGCTGGCCCGGTTGCGCACGATGGGGCTCCCCCGTTCCGCCGGCCGCCGTCTGCTGGTCCTGGAGTCCCTGCCGCAGGCGGGGCTGGCGGCGCTGGGCGGCACCCTGACGGGCTGGGCGACGATCCGGCTCCTGTCCCCGGGGCTGGACCTGACGACGGTGGCGGTGGCCGGCCACCAAGCCCCGGTCGGGGACGCGGCGTTGCGTACGGACGTGACGTCCCTGTTCCTCCCGGCGGTCACGATCGTGCTGGTGACGGTGGGAGTGGCGGGAGTTCAGGCGTGGTGGACGGGGCGGCGGGGGACGGTCGGGGAGTTGCGGGCGGGGGATGCGCGATGAGTGGTGCCCTTCGGATGATGAGTGGTGGCCTTCGGATACCGACGCCGACAGCTGGGAGCGTGTGATGACAGGGACCGACCCCACCCTCGCCGATCTCGCGGCCCGCGCCCGGTCCGCCCGTGAGCAGCCCGTCTACGGCCAGGACGCGCTCATCACCTGCGACCGGCTGGTCCGCGTCTTCTCCACGGACGGCATCGAGGTCCAGGCCCTGCAAGGCCTCGACCTCCTCGTGCAGGAGGGCGAACTGATGGCCCTGGTGGGCGCGTCCGGCAGCGGCAAATCCACGCTCATGAACATCCTCGCCGGCCTCGACACCCCCACGGCCGGAGCCGCCCGCGTCGCCGGGCAGGACCTCCTCACGATGACCGCGAAGGACCGCCTCACCTACCGCCGCAGCACCGTCGGCTTCGTCTGGCAGCAGACCTCCCGCAACCTCCTCCCCTACCTCACCGCGGCCCAGAACATCGCCCTCCCGATGCAGCTGGCCGGCCCGGGCAAACGCCGCAAGCAGGCCGAACGCGCCCTGGAACTCCTGGAGTTGCTGGAGATCCCCGACTGCGGCGACCGCCGCCCGCATCAGCTCTCCGGCGGCCAGCAGCAACGCGTGGCGATCGCCGTCGCCCTCGCCAACGACCCCGCGGTCCTGCTCGCCGACGAACCCACCGGCGAACTCGACTCCCACACCGCCGAGCAGGTCTTCGCCGCGTTCCGCACCGCGAACGAACGCCTCGGCACGACCATCGTGATCGTCACCCACGACCAGGCGGTGGCCGGGGAGGTCCGCCGCACGGTCGCCATCCGCGACGGCCGCACCTCCACGGAGGTCCTGCGCCGCAGCGAGGTCGACGAGACGACCGGCCACGAGACGGTGGTCGCCCGCGAGTACGCCATGCTGGACCGAGCGGGCCGCCTCCAGCTGCCCGCCGAGTACACACAGGCCCTGGGCATGCGCGACCGCGTTGCCCTCGAACTGGAACCGGACCACATCGCCGTATGGCCGGACGACAGCGACCGGACGTGAGGCGGTGGACGGTCAGCGGACGCTGACGTCCAGCGCGCCGAGTCCCGCCCGGCGTACGGCGATCGACCCGTACGGGGTCCGCAGCCGCAGCCACGCCCCCGACGAGAACAACGCCGGCTCGGTGCCCCCGGCGCGCAGGAACCCCAGGGACTGGGCCGCGTGTACGGCCCGTACCGGAAGGCGGGTGTCACCGACCGTGCGGGACCATATCTCCCGCCCGATCCGGTCGAGTTCGGCCCGGGTACGCCGCTCGGGCGCCAACTTCTCGGTCCGGAACCGGAATTCGGCGACCGCGGCGGACACCATGGCCCGCAGCGCGTCCGGCGCCGGCAGACCCGGCTCGGGCCGCCAGCCACCGCGCGGGGGCAGCACTCCCGCCCACGGCGGTCCGGTCACCGCGTCCGGGACGGCGGCCGTGGCCGCCGACTCGTCCACGGATTCGAGGAGTTCACCGGCGGAGACGGTCACGTCCAGGGTGACGTCCAGCCCGTTCTCGTACGGCTTCGCCAGCCGCACGGCGCGGATCGCCAGCACCTCGAAGGACGGCGGGCGCCCGAAGACGGCGAGCGCGGTGCCGGCGGCCTGCAGACGGACGGCGGCCCCGCGGTCGTAGTGCAGCAGCCGGGAGAGGAAGGCCGCGAAGTCCGCTGCCTCCCCCTCGTCGGCGAGGTGGAGCACCGTCATGCGGCGACGGCCTCGTCGTCGTCGCGGTACTCGCTGAGGAACTCGCGCTCCTCGTCGGTGAGCCGGCGCGGCCGCTCGTGCTCGAAGTCGAACGGCACGACCACCGTCGAGGCGCGCACGTAGACCAGGTCGTCGTCCTTCACCTCGTAGGCGATGGTGAAGGACGCGGCCCGGATCTCCGTGACCCACAGCTCGATGTCCACCGGGTGGTGCCGGTGGACGAGCTGGCGCTTGTAGTCGATCTCATGGCGCGCCACCACGGACCCCTGCTTGAAGTCCTTCTCCGGCCGGAACAGGAAGTCGATACGGGCTTCCTCCAGGTACCGGATGAAGACGGCGTTGTTGACATGGCCGTAGGCGTCCATGTCCGACCAGCGCAGGGGGCAGCGGTAGATGTGGCGCAAGACCGATCAGCCCCGGGTCAGCTTCTTGTAGGTGGCACGGTGCGGACGCGCCGCGTCCGGGCCGAGCCGCTCGATCTTGTTCTTCTCGTACGACTCGAAGTTGCCCTCGAACCAGAACCACTTGGAGTCGCCCTCGTAGGCGAGGATGTGGGTCGCGACCCGGTCCAGGAACCACCGGTCGTGGGAGACGACCACGGCGCAGCCGGGGAACTCCAGCAGCGCGTTCTCCAGGGAGCTGAGCGTCTCCACGTCGAGGTCGTTGGTCGGCTCGTCGAGGAGCAGCAGGTTGCCGCCCTGCTTGAGGGTGAGCGCGAGGTTGAGCCGGTTGCGCTCACCGCCGGAGAGCACGCCGGCGGGCTTCTGCTGGTCGGGGCCCTTGAACCCGAAGGCGGACACGTACGCCCGGCTGGGCATCTCGACCTGGCCCACGTTGATGTAGTCCAGCTCGTCCGACACGACGGCCCAGAGGGTCTTCTTCGGGTCGATGTTCTCGCGGCTCTGGTCGACGTAGGAGATCTTGACGGTCTCGCCGACCTTGATGGTGCCGGAGTCCGGGGTCTCCAGACCCTGGATCATCTTGAAGAGGGTGGTCTTGCCGGCGCCGTTGGGGCCGATGACGCCGACGATCCCGTTGCGCGGGAGCGTGAAGGAGAGATCCTCGATGAGGACCTTCTCGCCGAAGGCCTTGTTGAGGTTGTTGACCTCGACGACGATGCTGCCGAGCCGCGGGCCCGGCGGGATCTGGATCTCCTCGAAGTCCAGCTTCCGCATCTTCTCCGCCTCGGCGGCCATCTCCTCGTACCGGGCGAGACGCGCCTTGGACTTGGCCTGCCGCCCCTTGGCGTTGGACCGCACCCACTCGAGCTCTTCCTTGAGCCGCTTGGCGCGCTTGGCGTCCTTCTGCCCCTCGACCTTCAGACGGGTCTGCTTGGTCTCCAGGTACGTGGAGTAGTTGCCCTCGTACGGGTAGGCGCGCCCGCGGTCGAGCTCGAGGATCCACTCGGCGACGTTGTCGAGGAAGTACCGGTCGTGGGTGATCGCGACGACGGTGCCCGCGTACTTGGCGAGGTGCTGCTCCAGCCAGCTCACCGACTCGGCGTCGAGGTGGTTGGTGGGCTCGTCGAGGAGCAGCAGGTCGGGGGCCTCGAGCAGCAGCTTGCACAGCGCCACACGCCGCCTCTCACCACCGGAGAGGGTGGTCACGGGCCAGTCACCGGGAGGGCACCCGAGCGCGTCCATGGCCTGCTCCAGCTGAGCATCCAGATCCCACGCGTTGGCGTGGTCCAGCTCCTCCTGCAGCTTGCCCATCTCGTCGAGCAGCGCGTCGCTGTAGTCGGTGGCCATCAGCTCGGCGATCTCGTTGAACCGGTCGAGCTTGCCCTTGATCTCGGCGACACCCTCCTGGACGTTCTCCAGGACCGTCTTCTCCTCGTTCAGCGGGGGCTCCTGCAGCAGGATCCCGACGCTGTACCCGGGCGACAGGAAGGCATCACCGTTCGACGGCTGCTCCAACCCCGCCATGATCTTCAGAACCGTCGACTTACCGGCCCCGTTCGGACCGACGACACCGATCTTCGCTCCCGGCAGGAAGTTCAGGGTGACATCATCGAGGATCACCTTGTCGCCGTGCGCCTTGCGCGTCTTGCGCATGGTGTAAATGAACTCAGCCAAGAGAAACCGTCCGGCAGCTTGAAATCTGGCAGTGGGCAGATACACCCCATCTTGCCTGAGGTCCACCCTTGGGTGGTAACCCGTTTGGTCGGGGGGCTGTGACCTGGGGGTTCGTCGTCGGCGACGGTAGCTCGACTGTCACTGTCGGTCGTCGTTGGTCGGCGTCGGGCACCCTCGCACGGCCCAGAGACGGCCCAGGATCGGGGCTGCTCACTCAAGCGGCTGGGGCGCCACCCGCAGCTGCTCGCTGTGGAGCCAGGTGAAGGTGCGGTCGGGTTCGAGGTGGGCGTCTCCCCAGTGGATGACGTGGATGCCGTTCTCTGGGTCGGCTGTGAAGAAGAGGCACACGAGCTTCGTGGAGGCGCCGAGGGCCTCGAAGGTCTCGTGCAGCTCCTCGTACTCCTCGGTGGTGAGCTCGTCGTCAAGAGGGAAGAGGCCGTCTTGCGGCTCCGGCCCGTGGCTCAGGAGCATCCTCCTGCGCGTGGGGGAAGCGTTGGCCGCCAGCCGCGCACGTTCGAGGGGCCTGGGGCGGTCGGCGTACTTAAAGGGGAAGAGCGCGTGGTCGTTGATGACGGCGTATTCGTACCCGCGCACGTCGCGCACGGCTTCGTCCAGCTCACGAGCCGTATCCGCGAGGTTCTCGCGCACTGCCTCGGCCAGGGTGGAGCCGTAAGGGCTGCGCTTCTTCAGCCTTGCGGTGAGGTGAACGGCATGAGCCCGCGCGTGAGCCCTGGCCAGTTGCTCCGGAATCGCCTCGACCAGCCTGCCGGCATGCCGCCCAAACCGCTTTATGGCCCACTCCGACGGCTCACCGCGATTGCCACCCAGCACGGACATACAGAGTCCCCCTCCCCCGGTCACCCCGCCTATCAACTGTGTGACACGTACATGAAGCGCCAACAAGGGCGTGGATTTAGCCACGCGGCGTGAAGGGGCCTGCTGGGGCGTGTCGGGGGCTTGGAGCGAGGGCTTAGAAGGCGCCTGCTGCTTGAGACACAACGGTGTTCTGACCTGCCGCGCTGACCGGGACAGCACCAGGGGCTTCCAACTTCGATACGCATTCGACAACGGCGCCCAGAGATGCGCCACTCTGCTCGTAGCGGACTCCTGCAGGGTCGTTCGGTGGCCGCGGCGCCGCGCCCATCGGAGGGCGGGCCACAACGCTTGACCGTTGCAGCTTCAATGGTGTCCATGAGCGAAGGGATCTACACGCTTGCCGGTGCAGTCGTTGGAGGCCTCGTCGGTGTGCTGGGCACCATAAGTGCCGCGCGTGTCACGGGACGAGACCAGAGGCAGAATCAGCACGAACAGTAGCGCCGTCAGCTGCGCAGGGATGCATATAGTCAGTTTCTCATCCGGGCTGGAGCTGCGCTCCGCGCTGCCGAAGCGGCTCATGAATCTGCCCGAACAGATGCCAGTGACGTCTCTCAGCGTTTCGATGAATTGAAGGCTGCCTGCGAACAGCTGGAGGAGGCGGCCACGTTGGTGATGTTGGAGGGTCCAGGGCATATAGCGGACGCTGCCATGAATGCTTACTTCCACATCGATGCTTGGAGAAGCGCTCTGCGCGCGGCGCACAGCGGTTATCCCGACCTTCGAGACGCGGCTTGGGACAGGGCTATGCAAGCCAACAGCGACTCCGAGCAGTGTGTTGAGGAGTTCGCCCCAATGTGCCGTGAGTTGCTTGATCAGAACTAGGTTTCACTGTCTGATGACGAAACCCTGCCGTAGCGGACCCAATGCTTGGTGATCGCTCTGGAGGCCATCAGGGAGGCTGCGCTGTGGACCTCGCCGCAAGGATTCGAGTGAGACAGACGGTCAACTTCCGGTCAGGGCCCACAAGGTCACAGTGATACCGATGGCTGCGACGCCGACGTGGAGGGCAAGCCATATGACATAGAGACGAAGATTGAAGAGCTTGGGGAACTGAGCTTGTTGATCGCGGTACGTGCCGGCCCAACCAGGTTCGATCTCAAGGCCCGCGTGCAGCGCACTCAGCTTGCCTCGAAGGCTCTGCGCCTGCGCAGCGTGGAGTGCCGAGCGCTCGCGGTACTTCAGACAAGCCAGGGCCCCGTACAGCCCCAGGAGCGTCATCGGCATGGTCACCACCAGGACTGACGGGTGCAGGCCCTTCTGGGCAACGAATCCCAACCCGGCAGCCACAACCAAGATCACGATATTGGTGAGCTGCGCCCTTTGATTCTCGGTCTGCCGGAGCTGGTCGCGCTGCTCCTTCCAGAGTTCGAGCAAGACGTCGCTGTCGTCCGCCATAGCCCCCCAGCTTCTTCGGCTTCTGCGCGTGCAGGCTGTATCGAGACCAGTGTCAGCGATTGTGCCGACGACAGGTCGGCCAGTCTAGCCTCGATCTTTCGTGAGGGGCCGTCAGCTTACTGACGGCCCCTCTTCGGTTTTGTTGTGCGGGTGTTTTCGGTGTCCGGGCAGGGCGGGGGCCCG